>JAYVQJ010000605.1:0-6810 GCA_043777235.1 Planctomycetia bacterium | reverse complement strand
TGGCGAGGACGAAGCAACGAAGCTCGCGGACTTTGGAAAGCCCGCGACGAAAGCTCGGCCGAACACACCGATCAAAATCGCGAAGGCGACCGGCAAAGAAAAAGTGAAGTTCATCAAAGACCTTGCTCCGGATTTCGTCTCCATCTGTCAGCGCTGCCACAGCGGCAACAACCCGCGCGGCGGATTCCGCACCGTCACGTTTGAAGATTTGATGCGCGGCGGCGACACCGGCGCGGTCCTCGTTGCCGGTGATCTTGAAGGGAGCCGCCTCTGGGAATTGGTCAACGGCGGTCCTCCGAAGATGCCCCCCGGCCAAGCTCGCATCTTCAAGAAGTGGTACGAGAATCTCAAAATTTGGATCGAAGAGGGCTGCAAGTACGACGGCGATGATCCGAAGGTGCCGCTGGCTCGGCTCGTTCCCACCGAGGAAGAATTGAAACTCGCAAAGCTTTCGCGAATGACGGCCGATGAGTTCGTCGCGATGCGAAAAGAGCAGACTCACGAACAGTGGAAGAAAGTGCTTTCCAAAGAAGAGCCTCGCGAACTGGAAACCTCGGACTTTTATTTCTACGGCAATGTCGATGAAAGCCGTCTGAAGAAAATCTCTGGCTGGGCCGACGAACACGCGAAGGCGTTGCGCGGCGGATTCAAGTTGTCCGACGGCCCGATCTGGAGAGGGAAGCTCGCCGTCTTCGTTTTCAAAGATCGCTTCGGATATTCCGAGTTCAGCCAGACGATTGAGAATCGCGAAGCCGACCCGGCCATCGCTGGTCACTCGGAAGTGTCCGTGGGCCAGGAGGAAGCCTACATCGTCATCCAAGACATCGGTGACACCGCGAACTCGACGCACCCGGATACGCGGCTCAATTTGATCGATCAAATGACGGGCGCGTACCTCAAACGCGATGGCAAGAAACTTCCCGAATGGCTGATTCGCGGAACCGGTCTGGCAATGGCCACCAAAGAAGTCGGCGGCGACAACGAGTATCTCAAGAGCTTGCGCGGAGCCGCCGTCGACGCCGCACGCAGTCTCGAATCGGCCGGCGATCTTTTCGGTGAAGGAAAATTCGCGCCGAGCGACATGGCTCCAATTGGATACACGCTCGTCGGCTTCATGATCAAAGAGGCCGGCCAACCGAACTTCGTGAAGTTCGTCGCCGCTCTGCAATCAGGCAGCAAACTGTCGGACGCCGTGGGCAGCGTCTACAAGCCCGAGACTCCACAATCGCTCGCCACCGCGTACCTCGGATCGCTCGGCAGTTCCGCGGGTGCGAAAAAGAAAGGTAAGAAGTAGTGGTCAGTGCGGAGTGGCGAGTGGCGAGTCAACTGCCACCACTCGCCACTCGCCACTTGCCACTCGCCACTCTTCCATGCCCGACATCGTTCTCATCGGCGGCGGCGTGATCGGTCTGTCGATCGCGTATGAACTGGCAACTCGCGGAGCGTCCGTGCGAGTTCTCGATCAAGGCCCGCTCGGCCAGGAATCGTCGTGGGCCGGAGCGGGCATGATCACCCCCGGCAATCCGAGCGGCGCGAAGTCGCCGGAAACTCGACTGCGTGCCGAGAGCTTCGTCCGCTGGCCCGATTGGGCCGCTCGACTACAAGCCGAGACCGGCATCGACACGGGATTCGCTCGCTGTGGCGGAATCGAACTTTCGCCCGATCATTCCCCGTCCGACCTCGCCGCAACCGCTGCCAAGTTTCAATCCGAAGGAGTGCGTGCAGAACGGATCAGCTCGCGCGACCTGCAAACTCTCGAACCGAATCTGAATCCGGAACTCGGCGACGCAGTCCACTTGCCGGACTACTGCCAAGTTCGCAATCCGCGTTTGCTCCGAGCGTTGCTCGCGGCGTGTGCCGCGCGCGGCGTGACACTCTCTCCCGGCTCGCCCGTCATCGGCTTTGAGCGTAACGGTTCGCGAGTGACCACCGTTCGCACTCCGACCGACACGATTAACGCCGAGAAGTTCGTCGTGTGCAGCGGTGCCTGGAGCCAAGCGGTTCTCGCTCAAGCGGGAGTCACGATCCACATCGAACCCGTGCGCGGGCAAATGGTGTTGCTCGACATGCTGCCGTTGCCGACTCATCGGATCATCGAAGTCGGCTCACGCTACATCGTCCCGCGAGCCGACGGACATCTTTTGATCGGCTCCACCGAAGAGCACGTCGGCTTCGAGAAGTGCAACACCGCCGATGCGGTTGCCGAGTTAATCCGCTTCGGCTGTGAACTGGTTCCCTCGCTCAAATCTGCCCGACTCGAACGCTGCTGGTCCGGCCTGCGCCCCGGCTCACAAAACGGCCTGCCGTACCTCGGACAAGCCCCGAGCATCGAAAACCTGTTCATCGCCGCCGGCCACTTCCGCGCCGGGCTGATGCTCTCGCCAATCACTGCTGTGCTGCTGCGAGAACTGTTGTTGGGCGAGACAGCGACGATGAGCATCGGCGAGTTCACGACTCACTGACATTACTTTCGGTCGATGAAGTCCACGAGACGAGGCTCACACGCTCGCAATGAAAAGTAGGCGAGTCACTCCGTGACTCGAACATTCCGGTCACGGAGTGACCGGTCTACTTTTCTGCGCAATCGTTTCGCTTTGACCAGCGTCTCATTCGGATCGGAAATCTTTGGCAAAAGCTTTTGGATTGAGTTCTTCGCCGGTCGCGAATTTCGTCAGTTCGTTCCAGCTCAAGATTTGGCCGGGGGCGATGACTTTTGTCTTCATAAATTCTCCGACCTTCTTGTCGCCAACATAGGCCACGGTGCGCGGGTCTTTGCCGCCACAGACCTCGCGAGCGACCGTGTGATGCACTTGCGAGGCGAATAGCTCGCCCATCATGTAGTTGTGGTAGTAGACCGGCGCGGCCACGATGTGAATCTTGCTGGCATAATCGGGAGCGTTGCGGCCGTCCGGGCGATGCAGCAACTGATACTTCTCGACCAAATCCCACCACAGCTTGTTGAGGTCTTGATCCGGGTTGTCGTACAGCCCCTTCTCGAACCGCAACATGACCTGACACCAACGCGAAAAGATCAACAATTGATTGCGAAGCACTCGTGCTCCGGCATCATTGAGCTTCTTCCGTTCGGCGGCATCCTTCGAGGCGATTCCCATTGCCTCTTGCCACGCACCGCTCTTCGCGAGTCGACCCATCTGCATGGCGACTCCCTCGGTGGTGAGGATGTGCGACGCTCCGCGCAGAACATACGGCACCGATTGCGGAATGTTCTTGCTGGAATACACCGAATGACCAAGCTCGTGCAGCATTGTGTCCATCCAGCGTTCGGACGGAACGATGTTCGCGAGCACCCGGACGTCTCCTTCGCGGTCGATGTCGTTGCAGAAGGCGTGCGGCGACTTGCCGGCCTTCTCGAACAAATCGCTGCGAGTGAGCACGTCGTCGATCGGCAGGCCAATGCCGGTATAGAAGTCGCGACAAAGTTTGAGGATGTCGGCGTCTTTATAGATCGCGTCGAGGTCCGTGCCGAACACCGCCGGTGATTCTTGGAAGAACGGATCGTGATAATGCCACGGCCGGAGGTCCGCGACTTTCACGCCGCAATTCGCCGCGAGCTTCTCGTCGATCTCCGCCTTCGCCTTCGCGAACGGCTCGCGCGTGAGGGCATCGAGTTCATCGAACAGTTTCAGAATGTGTCCCTGCTCCTGTTCGTTGAGGTGCAGCATCATTTGGTGATAGTTGGTGAATCCGAGTTGCGCTGCCGCTTGATTGCGCAGCTTGGCGAGCGCGATCAAATCCTTCTCGACATTCGCACCGACGTGCTTACTTCCTTCCCAAATCTTGCGGCGTTCGTCCGAGGACTTCGATTCCTTCAGAATCTTTCGCACGTCGTTCTCAGAAAACTTCTTGCCATCGACCTCGGCTCGAAAGACGTTGAAGCCTTTCTCGACCGCGTTGGCTTTCGCGACCATCTCGCGCAAGAGCAGCGGGTCCACCTGCTTTTCGAGATACGACAAGTACAAGACCTCGATCTGCCGCGCCAGCAATTTGTCGCTGACCTTGCCGGATTCCTTGATCGTCTTCAGTTCTCGAAACACGACCGGATCGGCAAGTGCCGCGTCAATCTTGTTCTGAGCGACCTCTTTGCGAGCAAAGTCCTCGTCCTTGCCGGATGTGTTCGCGTCCCACCAAGCGATGCCCGCTTCTTTATCGAGCGGTCGCATCTTGGCAACGTGCGCGTCCACAAATTTCTTCGCGCGAGCGTTCGTGGCATCGTCTCCAAATGCCGAACCGAGCGTCATCGAGACGACCAACGAAACGCCAGCAAGTAACGACCAAGAATGTGAGAACAAGCTTC
Organism: Planctomycetia bacterium; assembly: GCA_043777235.1. GTDB lineage: Bacteria > Planctomycetota > Planctomycetia > Planctomycetales > Planctomycetaceae > SXKJ01. The sequence goes on along the minus strand of JAYVQJ010000605.1, from coordinate 2,495 downwards.
ACCGTCGCTTTCAGAAAGTAGTAGATCCCTCAACGCGCAATTTCGATGGCCTTCGTCTCGCGCAGGACTGTCACCTTGATCTCGCCGGGATAAGTCAAAGCCTGTTCGATCGCGGTCGCGATGTCGCGGGCCATCTTGGCGGCTTCGCGGTCGTTGACTCGGCCAGAGTCGACAATGATGCGAATCTCGCGGCCCGCTTGAACCGCAAAGGCTTGTTCGACGCCGGGGAATCCGAAGGCGACGGCTTCGAGTTCTTCGAGCCGCTTGACGTAGCGGTCAAGGCTCTCGCGCCGAGCACCCGGCCGCGACGCGCTCACGGCATCTGCCGCGGCCACGAGCACCGTGTAGATGTATTCGGGGCGGATGTCGTCGTGATGTCCGAGCGCGGCGTGGACGACCTCGCCCTTCTCGCCGTACCGCTTGAGCAACTCCGCTCCGACGGCGGGATGTCCACCTTCCATCTCGTGGTCGGCAGCCTTGCCGATGTCGTGGAGGAATCCGCAGCGGCGAGCGATTTGACCGTCGAGACCAAATTGCTCGGCGAGCAAACCCGTGAGATGCGAGACTTCGATCGAATGCCGCAGCACGTTCTGGCTGTAGCTCGTGCGGAAGTGCAACCGGCCCATCAGATCGATCAGCTTGTCGTGCAGGCCGAGCACGCCGACCTCCTGACACGCCGCTTGGCCCTGCTTGCGAACGAAGCCGTCCATCTCTTTGGTCGTCTCGGCGACCACCTCCTCAATGCGTGTCGGATGAATGCGGCCGTCTTCGATCAGTTTCACCAGCGACTGCCGAGCGATTTCGCGACGGACTTTGTCGAACGCCGAAACGACAACGACGCCGGGAGTGTCATCGACGATCACGTCGACTCCGGCAGCCTTCTCGAACGCGCGGATGTTGCGGCCCTCGCGACCGATGATGCGGCCCTTCATCTCGTCGCTGGGAATATCGACAGTGCTGACCGCCAACTCGGACGTGTGCTGCGAGGCACAGCGTTGCACTGCCATGCCGATGATCTCGCGAGCCTTCACTTCGGATTGGTCTCGAAGTTCGGCTTCGTGCTTGAGGATCAATGCGCCGGTCTCGTTCTTCAGTTCGCGATCCAGCCGATCGAGCAATTGATTCTTCGCGGTCTCTTTGTCGAGTCCGCTGATTTTGTAGAGCTGCTCCTGCTCGTCACGCAGCATGCGTTCGAGTTCCTTGTCGCGAGCCTCCAGAACTTTGAGCCGCTCGGCAACCTTGGTCTGGTTGGTTTGCAGCAGCCGTTCCTTTTTGACGATGTCCTCTTGCTGGTCTTTGAGCGAGCCTTCGCGCTTATCCAATTGCCGCTCGACGTCGCGCAGTTCGTCGCGAGTCTTATTGATTTCGCGTTCCAGCTCTTCGCGGCGCTTGAGGACGATCTCCTTGGCGGCGATCTCTTCAGTCCGTTTGAGGTTGTCCGCATCGCGTTGAGCCTGAGCGATGATCGCGTCGCGATCTTGATAGGCGGCTCCGCGCCGCATTCGCTCAAAAAAGAAGCCGAGGGCACCGCCGAGCACCAGCGCTACCAAACCCGTAATCGCGTATTCCATGGCTTCGCAGCCCTTAATTCATCTGCGAATCCACAGGTTCAACCGACGCTTCCAGCAGCGTTTTACAGCCGTGACGGATCGTCGAGCCGTTTGAATCGGGACGGGAATCTTTGCATTCGCCGTCGCGACGTTATCAAACAACGGTCAGAGGGGAGTCGGCGAAGGGAAATGTCAGATCTCAGATTTGCACTCTGAAATCGCTGCTTCAACGGCCATCGGATTGCCAGCCCCGCAAACCGGAACCGGCTTGAAACCGGAATCCGTCAGTCGGCTGTGAGCAAACGCTGCGTGATACGGATCGGATCGGGCACCGCACCGGGATGAGTCCTCCCGGTCGCAGTCGCTCGTCCGTCGTCTCTCGGAACAGCGCGGATCGAGACCAAACCGCTTGACCGACAAATCGTCGAACTGCCAAGACCAACGGCAAAGCGAAAACCGCCACACCGCATAGCCAAGCCAAAACCCATCCGATGATCGTCAGCAATGTCTGGTCGTCAGTGAACAACACGATGACACCTGAAATGACCGTTGAAATTGGCACATTCGAGCGGTGCCCAAGCACCATCCGACTCGAACGTTTCGCAAACTTGCCCCACCGGCGGTTGAGCCTGTGGTTCTAGGAATTCTGTTTTGCGTCAATCGAGCACAGTCGCTCGACCGAAAGCGGGAGAATCCTAACGCTGCGTTTTTGTCGGTCAACCAACGCGGTCGCATTCCCTCACCAGCCGTGGGCTCAAGGGTAAACACGTCTCTAAGATCGTTGTTCGCCAAGGCTCGCGCTGCGATTGGACTCGCCAGCTCCGGACGATTTGCCAGCAATCGTGTTGCGTCGGACTTGAACCTCGGAGGGCCGTTGCTATTTTGACAGCCAGAATTGTCGAAATTGATCGTGTGAGTAAAAGTCATCCGCTGGCTCTGTCGAAG
>JAYVQJ010000604.1:0-6813 GCA_043777235.1 Planctomycetia bacterium | reverse complement strand
ATTTGGCGATCTGACGTGCCCGAAACTCCGCCGCCGTCCCCTGTTCAATCGCATCACGCATGCCGCACATCAGTCGCTGATAAAACGCGATGTTGTGCCACGAGACCAGCACCGGGCCGAGCATCTCGCCCGCCATGAAGAGATGCCGCAAATACGCGCGGCTGAATTGGACGCAGCACGGGCAATCGCACTCCGCATCGAGCGGCCCCGGATCACGCTGATGCTTGAGGTTCTTCAACCGCACCGGCCCGGTGCTCGTGAATGCCAATGCGTTGCGGCCGTTGCGAGTCGGCATCACGCAATCGAACATGTCAATCCCGCGACAGACCGCTTCGAGTAAATCGGTCGGAGTCCCGACCCCCATCAAATAGCGTGGCTTGTTGACCGGCAACAGCGGAGCTGTGAAATCGAGCGTCGAATACATCTCGGCCGGAGCCTCGCCGACGCTCAGGCCGCCAATCGCGTAGCCCGGAAAGTCGAGCGGCAACAACCCGCTCGCCGAGCGTTCTCGCAGTTCGCGATCGGTCGCGCCTTGGAGGATGCCGAACAACGCTTGATCGTCTCGCTGGTGCGAATCACGACAGCGCGCCGCCCAGCGCGTCGTCCGTTCGACCGCGTCGATAATCTTCTCTCGCGGAGCATCCGCCGGCGGGCACTCGTCGAGACACATGATGCAGTCCGCGCCGAGCAACTCCTGAATCCGCATCGCGCGTTCGGGAGACAGTTCCAGCAAGCTGCCGTCGAGATGCGACTTGAAAACAACCTTCTCGTCATCAAGCTTTCGCAGCGACGTCAACGAGAACACCTGAAACCCGCCGCTGTCAGTCAGGATCGGCCCGTCCCAACCCATGAAGCGGTGCAGCCCGCCGAGTTCCGCGACCACCTCCGGCCCCGGCCGCAGCGCCAAGTGGTAGGTGTTGGCCAAGACCTTCTGCACGCCGACCCGCCGCAGTTGTTCCGGCGTCAGCCCTTTGACACTCGCCTGCGTCCCGACCGGCATGAAGGCCGGCGTTTCAACCACACCATGCGGTGTCGCCCAGCGGCCGCGCCGAGCAGCGGTCGAGGGATCAGTCGCCATCAACTCAAATCGAAATCGAGACAAAACGCCGCCTGCCGTGAGACGAATTGGGAACGAAGCTCTCAGGTCGAATGACCACACACTGCGGAGTTGGTAGCTCGTCCCGGACACCACTGCAAGGCGTCGCGCTGGACATCACGTCCTCCGGCTGTTCACCTAACGCGAACTGAGTGCTTCGAAAATGAGAGGATGCCATGACGACGAATTATCAAGAGTCGAGTTGCGGTTTCGGTTCCTCAGACCTGCGATTGCCCGACGAATTACGAGGGCCGCTGCTGTCGCACTTGCAGACGCTGCGCGGCCGCTACGTCCAACGTGGCTGGGCTGGGAGAGTCGGCTTTGGTGCGAAGCCAGCGGTCATCGTCATCGACTTGGCGAAGTACTGGCTGGACCCCGGCCAGCAAATCGGCAGTACGCTCGATCCGGTGGTGTTGGCAACTCGTCGGGTGCTCGATGCGGCTCGCACGGCATCGGTGCCGATCTTCTTCACGACGTTCGCACATGACCCAGCCGAGCCACCCAGTCCACATGACGGTAAGTTGAAATTCCAACTTCCGGCCGACGCGGCGCAACTCTTTGAACTCGATCCGCGACTGAATCGTCAGCCGACGGAAAAAATCGTTCGCAAGCGATACGCCTCGGCCTTCAAGGACACCAACCTGCACACCATGCTGACGGCTCTGGGAGTCGACACGCTGATCGTCACCGGAGTCAGCACCAGCCACTGCGTCTACGCAACCTGCCGCGACGCCACCGACAGCTTCAGAGTCATCGTCCCGCGCGAAGCAGTCGGCGAGCGCTGCGAACTGATGCACGAAGTCTTTCTGCTCGATATCGACATCGACCTCGCCGACGTGACCAACGTGGACGAAGTCGTGAATCAGCTCGCAGGCAGTCATTAAGGAAACCGATTTCATGTCCGCTGATCCAACTCCCATCGAATTGTTGCGCGACACGTTTGGCTTCGACAGCTTTCGGCCCGGACAAGCGGCGGTCATTGAGCATCTGCTCGCCGGGCATTCCGCGGCGGCGGTGTTTCCGACGGGGAGCGGCAAGTGGTTGTGTTATCAATTGCCGGCGCTGTTGCTGCCGGGGCTGACGGTGGTTGTCTCGCCGCTCATCGCGCTGATGAAGGATCAACTCGACAAGCTCAAGCGGCTGGGCGTTGCGGCCGAGCGGCTCGATTCCACGTTGACGGCCGATGAGTCCGCGGCGGTCATGGCCTCGCTGCGAGCCGGAACGCTTCGTCTGCTGTACGTCGCTCCGGAGCGGTTCAACAACGAGCGCTTTCGCGAAGCGATTCAGCGAGTTCGGGTGTCGCTCTTCGCGGTGGACGAGGCGCACTGCATTTCGGAATGGGGACACAACTTTCGGCCGGACTATCTCAAGCTGACTCGCTTCGCCCGCGAATGTCACGCCGAGCGGCTGTTTGCTCTGACCGCCACCGCGACACCGGAAGTTCTCAAAGACATCTGCCGCCAGTTTGAAATTGAGCCGGCTCACGCCGTGCAAACCGGGTTCTATCGGCCGAATCTGACGATGCTCATAACGCCGGTCACGGCTCAGGAACGGGACGGCACGCTGCTCGACCGGCTGACGCAACGCGAGCGCGGGCCGACAATCGTCTACGTCACGCTGCAACGCACCGCCGAGCAAGTCGCCGACAAACTGGCTCGGCGGGGCTTCGACGCGAAGGCGTATCACGCCGGCATGAAGGACGACGATCGAACTGCAGTACAAGACTGGTTTGCGAAGTCGGACGAGGCCATTGTCGTCGCGACGATTGCCTTCGGTATGGGCATCGACAAAGCCAACATCCGCTCTGTGTATCACTACAACTTGCCGAAGAGTTTGGAAAACTACTCGCAGGAAATCGGCCGAGCGGGCCGCGACGGTGTGACCGCGATTTGCGAAATGCTCGCCTGCTCGGACGACATCAACGTGCTAGAGAATTTTGTGTATGGCGACACGCCGGCACTCGCCTCGGTCCGCAGTTTGGTGCAAGAGATTTTCCGTCTGGACGATGCCTTTGACGTATCGCTTTATGACCTGTCGTTTCGCCACGACATCAAACAAATCGTCGTGCGCACGCTGCTGACGTACCTGGAACTCGACGGCTATCTCGAAGAAGGGACGCCGTTCTATGCCGAGTACCAGTTCAAGCCGCTCGTCCCGTCCAAGGACATCCTCGCGAACTTTGAGGGAGAGCGACAGGACTTTCTCAAACAACTGTTCTGTCAGGCGACGAAAGCCAAAATTTGGTTTTCGCTCGACATCGCTCAAGCCGCGACCGCACTGAATCAGCCACGCGACCGCATCGTCCGAGCACTCGACTACTGCGCCGAAAAACAATGGCTGGAATTGAAAGTCGAAGGTGTCCGCAACCGCTATCGCCGCTTGAAGTCCCCGGCCGATCTCATCGCTCTGGCCGAAGACCTGTCTCGCAAAGCCTTGCTCCGCGAGTCCCGCGAGGTCGGCCGGCTCAACGAAGTCCTGGAACTCGCCGCTCACGCCGGCTGCCAAGTCTCGCACCTCGGAGCACATTTCGGCGAACCGCTGCCGGCACCGTGCGGTCACTGCTCATACTGCCTCAACAGCCAACCCTCTGCGCTTCATCCGCGCCGCGCATCGCCGATCGAAGAATCTCGCTGGCAACAAGCGACCGCATTCCGAGCCACCAAGCTCGACCTCTTCGCCGACCCGCGTGCCTTCACCCGCTTCCTCTGCGGCCTATCCTCGCCAAAACTCGGTCGAGCGAGACTCGGCTCGCATGAACTCTTCGGCACGTTCGAGAAAGTACCGTTCGGTGAGGTGCTGCGGCGTGCCGGCGGCTGAGCATTTTGGTCATCGCTGACAGCGATCTCTGGCGCACTCTAGTCGTCACACGACGAGCTAGCCTGGATTATTCATGAGGGGATACCGTGTCAAACAGCCTGCGGAATTGAAGCCTGAAGCGCAAGCGAAGTTTTCTTGTTTGCTCGGCTTCGCTTGCGCTTCAGGCTTCAATGTTGCCATGAATAATCCGAGCTAGGCCGCTTTTCATTCCAACCGATCAGAATCTAATAACCGGGCCCCGTGGTGGATCGCGACAACAACCACGAGATTCTTCTCACTGCGGAAAATGATCCGATAACTGCCTTGGAACACCTCGCGGTATGTTTCGGTGTCATCCTCTGGAACGAGGCTACCGGACTCAGAAAACTCGGCCAGCAAATCGACTCGTGCGAGAATCTTCTCTCCGAATCGACGGGCCGATGCGGGCGCATCACGAGCGATGTATTCGAGCAATGCCTCTAGATCGGATAAGGCTCTCGGTGCCCAGATCACGCGAGCCATTTCGCCAGTCTCCGTCGGACTTCCTCGTGCAGAATCCCTTGGCCTGCGGAAATCTCTTTTTCGGCGGCGTCGATCTTTTGCAGCAAATAAAGCCGCTCTGTCAGAGAGTCAACATCGACCTCATCAGGCAAGTCTTCCAAGACGGCGATGACTTTTTCTTTTTGCATCGGACACCTCCAAGAAACATTCTGTCAGGCGCTGATTGGCACAGCAAGAACCAAGTTGGGGCCAACGTCGAAATACGTTTTCTGAAACGGTTACCTTGTTGCACCGACTGGCTCACCGACCTGCCACGTTGCTCCGTCGCGAATCACTCGTCGATATAGCGTGTCCCGTTCGACGGGTTCGCGGCCGGCTTCGCGGATCATGTGGTGAATTTGCGAGACGGTCAGGCCTTCGGGGGTTTTGGCTCCGGCGTCGTGGTAGATCAGTTCGTGGACGACGGTGCCGTCGAGGTCGTCGGCTCCGAAACTGAGCGCGATTTGAGCGGTCTTTTCGCCGAGCATGATCCAGTAGGCTTTGATGTGGTCGAAGTTGTCGAGCATCAACCGCGAGAGGGCCATGACCTTCAGGTCCATCATGCCGCTCGGCTTGATGATGTGGTCGAGCTTCGTGTTCTCCGGATGGAACGCCAGCGGGATGAAAGTTTGGAAGCCGTGTGTCTCGTCTTGCAGTTCGCGCAGTTTGCAGAGGTGGTCGATGCGGTGCTCGGCTTGTTCGACGTGGCCGTAGAGCATCGTCGCGTTCGATCGCAGGCCGAGTTGATGCGCAGTGCGGTGGATTTCGAGCCAGTTGCTGCCGTCCGCTTTGTGCTCGCAGATTTGAGCGCGGACGTCGGGATGAAAAATCTCCGCGCCGCCGCCGGGCATCGAGCCGAGCCCCGCGTCGATCAGTTGTTGCAAGACCCAACGATACGGCTGCTTCGTGAGATGGCCGAACCAGTTGATTTCGACTCCAGTCCAAGCCTTGATGTGGATCTCCGGGTACGTCTCGTGGATGACTCGGACGACGTTGACGTACCAGTCGAAATCTTTCTGGTGATGCAAGCCGCCAACAACATGAATCTCGGTCGCGCCGGCCGCTTTGGCTTCGAGCGTTCGCTCGCGAATCATGTCGTCCGTGAACGTGTAGCCGCGCTCGGCCTTTAAGTCCGACCGGAACGCGCAGAAAACGCAGCGATAAACACAGACGTTCGTCGGGTTGAGATGAATGTTGGTGTTGTAGAACGCGAGGTTGCCGTTCTTCCGCTCGCGCACGATGTTTGCCAATCGGCCGAGCGTCAGAACATCGACATGCTCGTCGAGGAACACGCCCTCGTCGAAGGTCAGGCGTTCGCCGGCTTCGACTTTGTCGGTGATTTGGCGGAGTCGAGTGTTTTGGGTCAGAGCGATCATGGGGACCTTCAGGCCTGGATTTTGGATTCATCAGCAACGGAACGCAGTGCAAAGTGGCGAGTGCAGAGTGCAAAGTGAAGAGTGTCAGTCAGGCTTTATCACTTTGCACTTTGCATTCTTCACTCTGCACTTTGCACTGCATTCTGATCCGTCGGACAAGTGGAAAATTAACGGGTGCTATGCTCGCTTCGTCAAATACCGCTTCTCGATCTTCGCCGCGATGGTGCCAATTCCGTAGTAGCCGATCGACAGGCGAGCGACGTGCGTCAGCAGGTCGTAGGCTTGCCAGCGGTTCCAACCGAAATCTTCTTCCATCCAGAGGATCAGCCGAGCGAACGCTTCAGCAGCGGAGCGTTCCATTGGGTTGCCGCTGACGACGGCCATGATCTCGGTCGGTGATTCGATGCGCGGGCTAAGCAGCTTCTTGCCTTTCACCAACTTCACGGTGATCGTCGAGACGGCGGGCATTTCGAGTCCCGTCGCGGACAACTCGCCGTGTCCCATCGCGGCGTGAGCGTCGCCGAGGTAGAGGTATCCGCCCGGCACGAAGACTGGCAGATAGATCGTGTTGCCGGGGCAGACTTCGATGATGTCCATGTTGCCGCCGTGCGGCCCGGCTGGCAGCGTCGTCGGCGATCCCCAATCGGGGGCGGTGCCGAGGCAGCCGAGCATCGGGGCATACGGGATCGTGATCTCGTCGCTGAAGTGAATCACGCCGTCGCGGATCGGCATGATGTGGGCTTGATGCGGGCAGTCGCTTCCCAGCCACTCGCAGAGTTGCTTGGGGTTGCCGGTGTAGGTCGAGCATTGGCCGATGCTCGGCTTGATCTCGTGGATGGTGACGGCGAGCGAATCGCCCGGCTCGGCACCTTCAATGCTGATCGGGCCCGTCAGCGGGTTGCTGTAGGGGACGGTCGTCCGATCGCGGCGATCTCCCGGCTTGCGGAGCTGACCGGAGAGGGCGTCTTCGGACTCGACGACAATGGTCTCGCCCGACGGAATGTG
>JAYVQJ010000603.1:0-1783 GCA_043777235.1 Planctomycetia bacterium | reverse complement strand
CCTTGTTGTCCGCGCCGATGTATTCCAGTTTGAAGCGTTCCGGCAGATTGAAATCGAGCTGGACCGTGCCGAGTTGCCATTCGCGGCCGATGCAGTCGCGGACCATGAAGTCGATCTTCGGGCCGTAGAACGCCGCCTCGCCTTCCATCGTGGTGAAGGGCAGGGCCAGCTCGGTGAGCACTTTGCGCAGCGTCGTCTCAGCCTTGTCCCAGTTTTCGTCGCTGCCGACGTACTTCGTCTTGTTCTTCGAGTCTCGCAGCGACAACTGCATGCGGTAGTCGTCGAGGCCCACGCTGTTGAGCACGAACTTGACCAAGCCCAGCGTCAATTTGAATTCCTCTTCGACTTGATCCGGAGTGCAGAACAGGTGCGCGTCGTCTTGGGTGAGGCCACGGACTCGCAACATGCCGTTGAGTTCGCCGGTTTTCTCGTGACGATAGACCGTCCCAAACTCGGCGAGCCGCACCGGCAGGTCGCGATAGCTGCGTTGCTGGCTGGCGTACATCTGGACGTGATGCGGGCAGTTCATCGGCTTGAGCAGGTATCGCTCTTGGTTCTTCTCCCACACTCGGAGCGTCTCGATCTTCGCATCGACGCTGCCGTTCATCGGGTACTCGGTCAACGCGGCCCCCATCACCTTGGCGGATTCCAGCAGCTTCTGTTCGTCATCGAGCGAGAAGACGGCGGTCCCTTCTTTGTGCTCGCGAAGCTTGCGAATCCAGAAATCGACGAGCGCTCCGGCGTCGTGGCCGAAGATTGGTGAGAACTGGGCATCGCGGTAGTACGGGAAGTGGCCGCTGATCTCGTACATTTCGACGCGGCCGATATGCGGCGAATAGACCGGCGTGTAACCGAGCTTCAGCAGTTCCTTCTTGATGAAGTCTTCGAGCGTCGCTCGCACGGTCGAGCCTTTCGGCAACCACAAGCACAGCCCCGGCCCGACATCCTGCGAAATGGCGAACAACCCAAGCTGTTTGCCGAGCACTCGGTGATCGCGTTTCTTGGCTTCGTCGATTTGTTTGATGTACTCGTCCAAATCTTTCTGGCTGAACCACGCGGTGCCGTACAGCCGTTGAAGCTGCTTGTTGTTGGCGTCCCCTTTCCAATACGAGCCGGCGATCGAGATCAGCTTGATGGCCGTGATCTTCCCCGCGTCTGGCACGTGCGGGCCGCGGCAGAGATCGACGAATTCTCCCTGCCGATAAAAGCTGAGCGAATCGTGATCGGCGAGGCCAGTTTGAATGTGCTCGACCTTGAGCTTCTGGTTGAGGTCGCCACAGAACTTGATCGCCTCGTCGCGAGTCGCGTTGAATCGTTCGAACGGCTCGGCATCGGCGATGATCTTCTTCATTTCCTCTTCGATGCGTGGGAAGTCGTCCTCGCTGATCTTCGTGTCGAGATCGAAGTCGTAATAAAAGCCGTGCCCGGTCGTTGGGCCGAACGCGAGACCGACTCCCGGATACAACCGCATGACCGCGCGGGCCATGACATGCGCCGCCGAATGTCGCATGACAGCCAACGCCTTGGGGTCTTTGCTCGTAATCAGCTTCACGCTGATCGCGGCCGAGTCACCGTTCACCGTAGCCGCGTCACTCCGTGACTCGGATTTCGCGTCACGGAGTGACGCGGCTACGTCGCGAATGGGCCGGGTTGCATCCACGACCGTCCCATTGATCTCGGCCGCGAGCGTTGCGGCGGCTAGTCGTTCACCAATCGTCTTGGCCAAGTCGATGGCGGTGAAATTTTCCGGATACTCCTTCACACTGCCGTCGGGAAGTTGAAT
>JAYVQJ010000602.1:0-1784 GCA_043777235.1 Planctomycetia bacterium | reverse complement strand
CTAGCCCCGGTTTTTGCGGCACGAACCGGGGCTAGCGCCGCGCGGCGAATTCTGGGACTTCGTATGAGAAAGCGTTACGCACCCCCGTTCCGTGACCTCACTCGATTCTGCCTGGCCTTGTTCGCTCTCCTGATCCGTGTTCAATCCGTGTTTCCTCCGTGGCTTTGAACCTTGCCTCCCCGGAACACCGGAAGAGCCATTTTCAATGTCGCCCGACGTCGCCGACGTCGGGAATCGCCGACTTCGGCGACGTCGGCCTACAAATGACGATTACGCCACCGCACGACGTTCATGAGCGGCGGGTGGCAGATCGACGAGCGAGTGAATGTTGCCATGCACTGGCGACGACGCGAAGCGGCCGTCTTGCCGAAAGACTTCCATGGGCAATCCCGAAACCGGATTGAGCATCGTCGAGACGACTCGGCCGTTGATCTCGGAACCGGCCACGGCGCTCAGTCGATACTTCCGCAAAATTCGAGGCAGGATGGTCTTCAACGTCATGAGCGCCAGAGGTGCTCCCAGACACAATCGCGGACCGGCACCGAACGGCAAGTACTCATACGGAGAGGGTGAGATCGTCAGCCAACGATCGGGATCGAACTGCTCCGGATTCGGGAAGAGGTCCGGTCGATGTTGCGTCATGAACTGGCTGAAGATGACCACCGAGTTGCGCGGCAGCGACAGCGATCCAAGCTCCATCGGCACGCTGTTGCTTCGCTGCGAATAGCTCGAAGCGGGCAGCACTCGCATGCTTTCGCGAAGTACTCGGTCCAACAGCAAACCCTTTCCGCTGTCGAACGCGGCCGTCGGTTCGTCGTACACGCCGGCGAGCAACTCGCAAAACAGCGAGTGCATCACGTCAGGATGTTGAGCCAACAGGAACAACGTCCAACCCAAAGTGATCGCCGATGTCATGTGAGCCGCACCAAACAGCACGGCCACATGGCCGACCAATTGCTCGTCGGAGATGCCGCCCGTTTGGCCGTGAACGCGAATCAGTTGTGACAGCAAGTCGGTTCCAAGATTCCCCGCCTCGCGCCGCAGACGGACGAGGTCGAGAATGCGATCCTCCAATCGCTCGGCCATCACGAGCAATTCTTCGTACCGCGGCATGAAGTCTTCCGTCGGGAGAAGCGCTCCGATGCTCAATTGGTGGTTCACTTCGACCCACGGGTCGAGCATTTCGCCGATCTCCAACGCGACTTCCATTTGGTCAAAGCCAAACAGCATTGCGCTGGTGATCCTCCGCATGAGGACGGTCATCTCTTGAGAGAGGTCCAGTGTTTCTCCGGGTTGCCAGACCCCAAGCAGTTCGTCGGTCAGCGTGGTGATCGTGTCGTGATAGACGCCGATCGACTTTTTCTCGAACGGAGCGGCAACGTGCCGGCGCTGCTGCTTGTGCTCATCGCCGTTCATGCTCAGCAGACCGCACGTCAGCCGCCGCAACGCGGATGTCTTCGGGCCGCGCAGTGCGAAAAAACGGGAGTGAAACAGCTTCGAATCACTCAAGACTTGATGGTTCAGCTCCGGACTGAAAACAAACACGAGTTGCTGTTGAGCCTCACGCAATGCCGCCAGATCGCCGTGCTCCTGGTGAAGCTGCTTCATGCACGCGATCGGATCGGCGACGAAATCTTGCAGACGCCCCTCCGTAATCGGAGGCCGCCCCGTCCAGAGGTTGATGTCTGCGTTCATTCGATCCATGAGGCAACCATTCTTTCTCATCCTGATACGAAGTCCCAGAATTCGCCGCGCGGCGCTAGCCCCGGTTCGTGCCGCAAAAA
>JAYVQJ010000601.1:0-6834 GCA_043777235.1 Planctomycetia bacterium | reverse complement strand
CTAATTTTCGGAATGCGAATTACAGCACCATTTGAAGCGAAGATCATTGTTGGATGAAGACTGTGATTCATCCCGTAGGGATGGCAGACAGTCGCCGGTGGTCGAAGCGTAACGCAGACCACCGGATCAGTGTCGCGCCGGAACCGCATCCTGAAGGGATGCCAGAGCGATTCGTCTCGGCTCAATGAATGTCGCAAGATTTTGGCATCCCTTCAGGATGCACCGTCGGGGCTCAAGCATTCCGGGGGGCTCCGCTTCGCTTCGACCCCCGGCTACTGTCTGGCATCCCTTCAGGATGAACCGCAAATTGTCACGCAGACACTTTGCGGTTCTGCCCAACGACAATTTCGATGACCCTCATTTGCCTCATGCCACTGCGTTTGCTGACGGGCCAAAATTCTTCGGTAGGCAGCCCATCACGATCGCGATCACTTGGCTGATCACAAATAGGAGGAGCGTCAACAAGATCCCTTCGGTGAAGCCGTAGCTGTGCAAGCCGACGCCGAGTTCGTTGACTCCGAACCAAGACCACGCGGTCGCGATGTTGCCGCCGATCGAGAGCACGGCCATGCCTCGGTCTTTGACCATGCCGCCCCAGCGAGCGTGCAGCACGACGGCGTTCCAGAGCACGATGATGAGCGCGCCGTTTTCTTTCGGATCCCAGCCCCAGAAGCGGCCCCAACTGTCGTCGGCCCAAAGGCCGCCGAGCACCGTGCCGACGAAGCTGAAGAAGATGCCGAAGCAAAGCGTGCCGTAAAGCATTCGCGAGAGATTCGTTTGCAGTTCCGGAGTCAGCGGCTCGGCGCTGCGTAATTTTGGTTGCAGCGAAGCCCACATGCTGGCGACGAAGCCCAGCATTCCGGCGATGACTCCACACCACTTAACCCCGTTGGACGACAGGGCGATGTCGGTGTACGACTCGATCACCGACGAAATCGGATCGGACAGCGCGAGTCCCGCAGCCACCACCATCACGGACGTCGCGAACGCGAACCGGATCGGCGTCCGCAGCGCGAGATACAGCAAGCCGATCAAGCCCGCGAGAAAGGTCATCGCGTAGCCCAAATTGATCGTCGTCACATGTGTCGCCAACCAGAATTGCGTGTCGAGCACCGCGACCAGCACCGTGAACGTGTCGCCGTCACCGCCCAGGAAATGAGCGATCAACAGCGTCATGAAACCGGCGGCCGACGCCAGGAGGTTGCCGACTCCCATGCGATAGATCCGCTCGAAGATCAGCCCCAGCAGCACGATCCCCCAGCCGATGAACACGGCGGTCGAATACAGATTTGTGACCGGCGGCCGTCCCGAAATAATCATCCGAGCCACCAGCGCGAACATGTGCAGCACAAACGTCAGACCAATCATCCCGAACGCTGTCCGATTGAGTACTTTTGGAAAACCCAGCATCCCGCCGGCAGCCACCAAGAACGCGAACAGGTAGAGCATCGACGCCAGCAGGAACGGCTGGAACGAATTGAAGAACCACTCGAAGCCGATGCGGCTCATGCCGACGCCGCCGAACGAGCGATCGCTCAACGACCCGCGATAACGTGAGACCGCTCCGTTGAAGTCGGAGGGTTTGTCCTCTTCGTAGCTCTTCAGAATCCCTCGCCACGCCGCCACGGCGGGATTGATCGGTCGCCGCTCACCCTGCGTCAGTGTTTTGATGTCGGTCGCGTCCATCTTCTCGACGTCGGGATACCGCTTCGCCAGCCACTTGCGAGCTTGCGTGAAGCGTTCATCCTCTCTGGGTTCGAGTCGCCCGCTTTGCAACGCTTGATCAAGTTGGTTGGTGATGTTCTTCACGACAAACCGATGTTCCGGCCGTGCGTCGATTGGATCGAGCGCCTCGGACAAGGTCAGGTAGTCCCATTGATCTTGATCGTCCGAGCCGGGCATCGGCGGCAGCACGAACGGCAGCCGGCTGTTTTTCAACGCCGAATGAAAATCGAGCGCACTCTGCATTCGATCCAGCGGCGACACCGAATCAAACCTCGGAGGAACCATCGCGAACTGCATCAGCGATTCGCACAGTCCCAATTTGCGATCGAACTCGATGATCTTGCGGTCCTCAACACTCAAGTCGCGTGTCTTCTTCTCGTGAGCCTCGGCGGCCTTCTGTTGGAGCAACACGAAGCGGCGTTCGCGGAACGGCTTCTTCTCCTCATCCGGCTGATTGACGATCTCGCCGAGCGAATATCGAAAGCCCTTACGAGCTTCCAGATTCAACGCCTTGAGCACTTCCAGGTTGTCGATGCGGATCACTTTGTGCTTGTTCGCGTCCGGCGTTTGAGCAATCACATCCATCAGCCAGCGGATGGCCGGTTCGGTGCGTGACTTCGTTTTGCCGTTCTCTTGGTACTCAAACTTGAACGTCTCGCTGCCAGAGAGAATTCGCAGCATGTTACGAGCGTACGTGTCGAACGGTTTGACTCGGCCATCGACCACGACCGGCAGATGTCCGACCGCCGCGTAATCGAAGGCGTTCGCCTTCAACGCCGGAGGCTTCGTCTTGCTGCCGACCCACAACGCCAAGAACGCGACCACGACAATCGGCACCCAGCGAGCCGCTCCGTCGAGGACCACCGCAGCCGCCACGATCTTCGTCTCGCGCGACCGCCGATCCAGGAACCGCAGCAGCGTCACCGAAAAGTGAAACAGCATCCCGACCGCGACGATCATGCAGGCGACATACGGAATCATCCAACCGCTGTTCGTGACCAGTGCCAGCGTCGTGTATTCCTTGCCTTGCGACTGTGTGTAACCCTGTTGGTAAAACGTTTCGCCGGCATATCGCAGCGGGTTGTTCATCCAGACGTGATGCTCGAAATCCTTGCCGCGAGATTCATCGACGACACGAATGTCCGACGAGTAATTTCTGGCGGTGCTCGTGCCCAGATAATTCGTGCCATCGACGTCTTTCAGTTCGACCGTGTACGGCTTGTAGTCTCGGCGAAGCCGCAGCGAGAGGTCGTATTTCTTGTCGCCAACTTCGACGGTCTCCGAGATGTCTTGTTCCGAGAGATGCACGGCGACGAGGTACGTCCCGATCTCTTCGCCGCTGCCATGCTTCGTCAATCGGACATACGCGCCCGGCATGTCGATCTTGGTGGCCATTGAGACGCCGGTGGAAGTCTCCAGCGGAACCAGCACGCTCGTCTTCCCGATGCCGGCGGTCGCTTTGATTTCGACCTCCGGGGAATCCTTCGCCGGTCGCGCGCGACCGTTCTTTTCATACTGGATCACCTCGATGTCGAACGGCAAGAGTTCGTTCGTGATCTTTTCTTTTCCAACGCCACGACTCAGTCGCGTGTCCGGCACGACGACGTGAGTCTCTTTGTCAGTACCGGCCGACTCGACGATCGCCAACTCGGCCGAGCGGATGTCGCGGGCGAAGTTGGTCTTCTCCCCTTCTTCGAGCGAAATCTGAGCCTCGACCGCGTACACGCCGACGAGCAATTCGCTGAACATCATCAGCCCGATCCCCGCGTGCAGCAGCACCACGCCGGCTCGCTTCTTGAAGACCATCACACAGCCGACCAGCAGCACCACGCCCGACATCGTTCCCTTCAGTAACTGCCACAGAATCCGCATCGAGGACGCATCAAGAACGGTTCCGTAAACCCACAACCACGCCAGCAGCAATCCGAAGCCACCACAAGCAGTTGCTTTCACCCAAAACGGGATCGTTGCCGAAAGCGAAACGTCGCTTCCTTCGCGAGTATCCAGCCGCACGGTCTCGTAAACGGCGGCTCCCCAGATCAACGTCAGCACAAGCTTGAACAGCAACCAGAGCTTGTCCCACGAGATCCAACTATCGCTCTGCAAGCCGTCCGCATTGGAACCGCTCACGACGACCAGCCACGTCGTCAGCACACCCAACCCGATCATGCCGACTCCGGCCCACAGTCGGTTCCCTTTAGCCTGCGGCTTGAACCGAATGCCGTGAGCGGCCAGCAGATTCAAGAACATCACGACGCCGATCAACCGGCCACCCGGAAACGGGATGACCATCCAATCGGGCACGTTCGGCTTGCTAGGAAAGAACGACGGCGGAAAGAAAATCTGCAGATCGATCCACGCCAAGTTGCAGCGGAAGTATTTATCGACGACTTCCCAAATATCTTGATCGACTTGAGCCATCGTCCCGGCCAAGACCAGGAACGTTGCCAGCGACAACAACGTGACCGTCAGCTTCAACGAAGCCAACGGTCGCAGCAGTTTCGCGACCAGCGGCCCGACTGCGATGTTCGTGTCCGCTGCCGAGCGATCATTCAGGAAATCTGCGGTTGCCATGATGGGTCTCCGACAAATGTAGCTCAGTCGCTCCCGCGACTGAGATTTCATTTCGTGGGCTGCTGTCGGTCGTAGGCGAATTGGAATGCGAGTCGCGGGAGCGACTCGCCTACATTCCAAACTTCACTGATTGCACGAACGCCTCGAAGTTTGCTTTCTCACGCTGAGCCAACTCGACATCGCCGGTCAGCTTGAAGAACCACGATGACCCGCCACGCGGGATGATCACGCCGAGCGTGCTTGCAGGCTCATCTGTCTTTGAATTCTTACCGACCAATTCCACGAACGATCCGTCGCTGCCGTCCACGGTCAGAGTCTTCGTCGATTTTGACAGCTCTGCCTTCGTCCACGGAGGCAAACCGAGTTGTCCTCGCCAACGATTCATGTTCTGCAACAAATCGTTGCCGCCAAGCACGCTGACAGTTGTCCTCACCGATCGCTTTCCCTCCGACGCGGCGAACGCGGCCATCGACACGCCGTCTCCCTTCGCTTCCTTCCAGCCGTCCGGCACGGTCCACTTCGGTTGACCGCTTGACGCGACTGGTGCTTGCGCCGCCGCCGGCGACTCCACCGCCAAGAAATTCACGAGCGTGATTTTTTTCCCGGCGACTTCAAGTTGCTGAACCTCGGCTCCCGCCGGCTGATCTTCGGCCGAGAGGTCCGTCTGTGTCTTCGCCGGGATGCCATATTTCTCGCACCACACATTGACGATCATCAGCGGCGCGCGATCGATCGGAAGGCTCGGCGGAGTCTGTAGCCGAGTCACCGACACCGACAGCTCTTCCTTCTCCCCTTTGATGATGAGTGTGGCAAAGAGGTCCGAGCTCTTTTCCTCGGCCTTGCGCTCCGTCCAGCCCTCTGGAAGTGTCCATTCCGGCGTTGAGTCCTCAGCCTCGCCGAACTTGAGCGACTTCACGAGGCTCAAGAATTCCTCCATCTGCTCCGCCGCTGCATCCTTTGATCCGACCAGTTTGAAAAGCCAAAACGTGTGACCGTGCGGAGCGATCGCCGCCAGCAGCCGCTCGTTGGCCGGTTGGCCATGTCCGGCTGCCATCCGTCCTCGCGGCGGCATTTCCGGTGGGGCTTCGCGTTTCGAGTGCGGCAGTTTCTTGACCGTGTACTGCTTGATCTCGTCCCGGTTCTGGCACCCAGCCAATAGCAAGCCGAGCACCGCACCCAATGCGACGCTCTGAACAACACGAGCCGTGCGGGAAACAGACGCAAAGCGAACGCAGAACCTCATGCCGAAACCTTGTGATGTTGAGGCGGGTCGAACCAGGCAGGACGTCGACCAGCGCCGACGCGGACTCAGGCGGGAAAACGGCGGGATTCTACGGCTCGAACTTCGGCAAAGTCCAGAAACGGCAGAAAGAGGCAGGCAAGAACCGGTTCCGCTCCCTTTCGTCACTTCTACTCCGCCCCCAGCCAAAAGGGAGAAAGGGGTCAGATCCTCGGTCGTCCCCTCGGTCGCGCTGTGCTTTCGAGCGAGAGTCGAGCCGTGCTGCTTTTGGTCCAACGTTCGTCGCCAAAGGGGAGGCCACGGCCAATGCAGTGACGCAAGGCTTTGACTTCTTTGTCCGTCTCGGCCTTGTTCACCCAGGAGCGCCACTGGCGCGGCAGCGAGGGATTGGTGGGAGTGGCTAGCCAACGGCGTCTCTCGGCGGACTGCTGACGAGCGTAGGCCGAACCCCACTGCCACTCTTCCGCAAGCTCCACGAAGTTTGCTCGCACGGGATTCCGTTCCACGTACCGCAGGGCCATCAGCAGGTGCTCATCGCGTTGAATGGGAAACGACTTGAACCGACCTTGAGAGAGGTGTCCGGTTCCGCCGGTCTTGTAGTGCGCTTGATAGCGCATCGTATGCATCACGGACAGCCGCCGAAAGAACTCGCTGACTTGATCGTCGGTGGTCGGCCGCACGATGAAGTGCCAGTGATTGGGCATCGCCACCATCGCGAAGATCGGCAGCGGCACGAGCTGCCACGTCTCGTCGAGCACCCGCAGGAAGGCCTCGTAATCGGCTGGATTCTCAAAGATCGTCAGCCGCGCCACCGCGCGATTGAGAACATGAAACACCTCTCCGGCCGGACAAATGCGTTTGGGTCTGGGCATGATCGACGCAGCCTAACGGCTCCACTCGACAAAACAAAGAGTCCTGACCCGTTTTACTCCCCCAATCTTGCCGTTGCCGGTGCTGGGAATGAGAAAAGGTGGAATGAGAAAAGGGGAATGAGAAAAGGTGTCAGCGACGGTCTTAAAAATGGTCCAGAGCTGATTCAAAAGACATTTTGAATTCCTTATTTGATTGAGGAGGAACGGTGACGTTGCGAAGGTTGCTGGAGCGCTCTGAGGTGCGTTTTCCAAGGTCTGGCAGGGCAAATGAATGTTGGCGGGAACACGGTGAAACTCTCGACGCTTGGTGAGACGGAGTCGGGCTCTGCTGGCGAGCAACCCCACAAGGGATCGCCCAGTCAGGGCGGGTGAATGAACCCGATCAGCCCCGGTCGTCACAACGGCCGTGGTTTTTCTTTAGGC
>JAYVQJ010000600.1:0-6863 GCA_043777235.1 Planctomycetia bacterium | reverse complement strand
GTGCTCGGTGATGGAATCGTATTCGACGTAGACCGGTCACTCCGTGACCGGAAATGCGAGTCACGGAGTGACTCGCCTACTTTCCAAACTGTTCGGCGAAGAGTTTTGTCATTCGCGACCACGAATCTTCGTCGGCTTGTTTGTCGTACTTCATGCCGGGGAGATTCCGAGCGTCCGCGCTGGGAACGGTGAAGCTGTGGACGACTCCGGGGTACGAAACGAATTCGTGCTTCGCTCCGGCTTTGTCGAGTGACTCGCGAAACGACGTGATCGTCGCTTCGGGGATGAACGTGTCCGCTCCGCCGTGACAGACCAGCACACTAGCCTTCACGGCTTTGGCTTCCTCGGCGGTCGGAGTCGGCAGCGCGGCGTGAAACGTCGCGACAGCTTTCAAGTCGGCTCCAGTGTAGGCGAGTTGCAGCGCCGTCGAGCCACCGAAGCAGTAACCGATCGCCGCCAACTTGTTGTTGTCGCATTGCGGCTGAGCCTTCAGGACTTCCAGCGAGACTTGCGCTCGCTTGCGCCAATCGTCGATGTTCATGCGGACGACGCCGGCCATCTTGCGAGCGTCATCGGGATGCTCGGCAACCTTGCCGTTGCCGTACATGTCGCACGCGAACGCGACGTATCCCAGCATCGCGAGTTGCTGTGCTCGCGATCGAGCGTACTCGTCGAGTCCCCACCATTCGTGGACGACCAGCACTCCCGGCCGCTTGCCTTGGACGGCGTCGTCCCAGGCGAGAAAGCCTTTGCATTCCAAATCTCCGTGCTTGTAGGTCACGGTCTTCGTCTGCACTGCCGCTTCGGCCGAGGCGGCCAACAGCATTACTGCCAAGCCCAAGATGAGTCGTTGCATGATTGTTCTCCTTCAATTCGTCGGGCGACTTGTCGCATTTGCTTCCGAGAAGATACCGCGAAGCCCGTAGGGTGGGTCAACCATCGGGCGACCCACCGCGTGAGACCGGTTGATGGTGGGTCTCGCGATGCTCGACCGCACCCTACGGATGCTGCTCTCGCCACATCGCCAGCCGAGGGGGCAATTCGGCCGGCCGAGCGACTCCCGTCGTCGCCAGTTGTTGCACGGTGATCGACGCGACGAGATTCCCGACGAGCGCCGCTTCGGGCATCGTCGCGCCGGAGATCAACGACAACACCATGCCGGCCGTGACGCTGTCTCCGGCACCAGTTGGGTCGATCGGGCCAGAGACTCGCACGGCCGGGACGAATGTCGGCGTCGGCTCACTGACCATCAGGCCGCGTTCGCCGAGCGTCACGCAGACCGCCGCCTGAGTTGTCGCTCGCAGCGCGGGGAGTTCAGCCTTGAGCCGGTCGAGGTCGATACGTTCGTCCGGCAACGGATTCGCGTGACCGACCGCCTCGAATTGATTCGGCTTGATCAGCATGTTGCGGAACTGGCGAATCTGCTTGCGGCTGTCGGCCCAGAAGAGCACGTTGGGAAATCGCCGAGCACGCTCGGCCAGAGCGGTTCGCATCGCGGAAGTGATGACTCCGCAGTCCTCCTCGACGACTTGATCGAGCACAATCACCGCATCGATCTCCGGCAGTCGTCGATCGAGCGAAGCCAAGACTTGATCGAGCACCGCTCGCGGCATCGGCGAGCGATTCTTCGTGTCGTATCGCTCGTGTTCGCCGGCGAGACTCGGATCGCGCATGTCGCGCGGTTTGAGATACGTCGGCGTCATGATCTCGCCGCACGTCGTCAGTCCGTCGGTTGAGCATCCCACTTTCTGCAAACAGTGCCGCAGATCGAACGCCTCGCCATCATCGCCAACGGCTCCGATCGCGTGCAGCGTCTTGCATCCCAACGCGGCCAGATTATTGACGACTGTCCCGGCCGCTCCGGCGAACCGGCGGATCGCGGCGACTTGATTCGCATTCAGCCCCGTCTCAAACGACGGCTCATCCAGTGCGTGATCGACTTCGAGATACTTGTCGAGAAAGAAGTCCCCAATCACAGCGATCCGCCGCGAAGGAAAGATTGTGAGAAGTTCGGCAAGTCGTTCAGCATTCATGGGGTGTTCCGACGGCCAACCGTTTAGGAGTGGCCGGTCTGTCGTCGCTCAGTTGCCTCGCCACGTCACTTCGCGGAGGACATTCCGCTCGTAGTCGCGAATGGCGGCGATCAATTTCGAGCGTTGTGGTTCCACAGCAGCCAAGCGGAGAGCTTTGGCGGTTTCATTGGCCAACTCCACTGCGGCCTTCGCATGGGCCTGTGGAAAAGCGACGTGCATGTCGTAGTCGGCGAGGTTGCGGTCGCCTCGTAAGTTCTGGAGTTCTCGGCCGGCGTGCTGGACTTCCGGGACACCGCAGTTGGACAACCGACGCCACAAATAGGCGTGAGCTTGGTCGCCCTTGCGGACTTCAACGCCGCACTGCACCAACAATTGCCGAGCAACATGAAACACCGAGTAGTAAGCGCGACTGACTGCGGATCGCCACTCGGCTTCCGTGGGGCGGATCACCCAGCTTTCGGCCACGCGGAGGAAGTCAAGCACGTCCATCAAACGATCCAATCGAAGTGAAGCTGGAACTCACAGACCTTGCCCGCCGGGCACACCTCAAAGATTCGTTGGCTCCATTCACGACGCAGAGCGATCGCTTGAGCGATGTCCGCCTGCAAGATGGCCAATCGCAAAACGATCCAACTCAGTCCAGCCACCTCTGAGTCCGCTTCAACCTCGACACGAAGGGACGAGGCAATCGCGAAGATATCCGACGTCATTTCCACCACAGCGTCAAGCGCGTCTTGCAGATCATGCCGACTTGCGAACTCAGCGACCTCTCGCGGGATCGGAAGAATGCACGGCTGAGCGACGATCGTTTCCATCAAAAGTTCTCCACCTGAGTTGACCACAACGATGCCCACAAAATATCGCGGGATGAACGTGATTCACCAGTCCAAACACAGTTGGCCATTTTTCGCACGCCAGAAGAATGACGGGGCGCGGTCCGTCGTGTTTCCAATGAAGTCGCTGGCCGACATTCTACTGACGGCACGATTTTTCCCGGCCCTGATGTCACTGCCGGCTGGCGTTCGTGGCGGCAATTCCGCGATCGAGTTGTGGAAACATAACCAGCGCATCCACGACTAAGCGCGATCAAACTTTCCGAAGAGTTGCAAACTTTGGTTAGTCATCACATCGGGTGAGAATATCTCGCGCACGCGCTGGTGGCCGTTTGTCGCGAGTCGCAGACGTTCGTCGGGATTTAGTAGCAGCGATTCCCATTTCACTACCAAGTCGTCGAGGTTTCCTGGCTCGAACAACAGGCCGCCTTGCGTGACGGCGATCAGTTCCGGGAACGCTCCGTGAGCGGGTTGTACGACGGGGACGCCGTTGGCCAAGGCTTCGAGGATCGAGAGACCTTTCGGTTCGCGGTAGATCGTCGGGACGCTGAGCACGTCGAGCGATTTGAGGAACGCGACTTTTTGCTCGTGCGTGTCGATGTGCTCGACGAACTCGATGGCGGAGCCGAGGTGCGCGGCTTGAGCACGCACATGCTGGAAAAAGAGTTGGTCTCGCTCACCAAGGTAGCCGCCGATTCGCAGTCGCGTGCGCGGGTGCTTGGCGTGAAAGCGAATGAATGCTTCAACCAAGAGAAGCAGTCCCTTCTCCGGGCAGAGTCGGGCGAAATATCCGACCGTGAAAGGATCCCCGGCCGAGCGCGGTTGTCCGTCGTGGCCGGTCAGGTCGATGCCCAGTGGCAGTTGATGAAAGCGGTCGAGCGGTACGGCGAGTTCTGTGGCCATATGCTCGGCGTAGTAGCGGCTGTGAGTGATGAAGCCGTCGAAGTCACTTGCTCGGTCGCGAAGTGCGTCGAGGACTCGTTCGCGGTGTGAATCAGGGAGTGCGTCGAGAAAGATGTCGTCCCCTTGCAACACGCAGAGCACCGGGCCAGCGAAGACTTGTTTGATGCGGCGAACCGATCCCGCGAGCAGTGCGTTGCTGAAAACGACGATGTCAGGCCGAAGCTGCTCGCCGAGATATCGCGCGAGTTCTTCGACATGCTCGCGCTGCGGACCGGATTCGCCGGCGAGTATGTCGAGAGTCAATTGGCCAAGTTGCGCCGCGTCGTTACTGACCGCTTTGCGAGTTGCCAAGCGGATGATCGCGGGACGATCGAGCCAGCGTTTCAAAAAACTCGGCAGCGCGCTCCAAAATCGCCACTTCGAGGCGAGGTAGACATTGATGCCGCCAAAGAAGATTCGCGAGCCGCTGACGTTGTCTTCATCGACTCGGATGGGCGTGTAGGTCGGGATGAGCGAGACCTCGGCCCCGGCCGCCATCAACGCGCGAGCCCACGTGTTGTCGTGCATGCACGAGCCGCAAAACATTCCTGCTCCGCCGGCTGTGATGATCGCAATGTGCATCGCTTCGGACTTTCGGCGGTTTTGGTTGCGTCTCGTGGATTCCATCCGTTTATACTCCCACGCCAACGTGGCTCGCCACACAGACCCACCGCGTTGAACACCCGCCTCATTCTCCCTCCGAAGTGAAACCGATCATGCCATTGTTTCCACAATCGCGTTGCTGGTTGTTGCTGGTTGGAATCGTGCTTGGGGCAGCGAACTCGCTGTTCGCTGACGAGCCGTTGCATTCGCGAGTCGATGCGCTGATCGACGCGAAGTTATCTGGTCAGCCGATCGCGGCGCTAGCTGACGATGCAGAATTTCTGCGGCGCGTGTTTCTCGATTTCGCGGGTCGAATTCCAGGCACGGCGGAAGCGCGCGAGTTCTTGCAAGACTCGGCGGCCGACAAGCGGGAGAAGCTGATCGACAAGTTGTTGGCCAGCGACGAGTTCCCCAATCGCATGGCCGACCTGATGCACGTCATGCTGATGGAACGTCGCGGCGAGCACGCCGATTGGATCGCGTATCTCCGCGAATCGTTCAAGCAGAACAAGCCGTGGGACGTGATGGCTCGTGAGATGATCGCGCCGGACCCGAAGAACGAGCAGACGCGGGCCTCGGCCTTCTTCCTCAGCAAAAGGTTGGAGCATTACGGGCAGAACGCGATTGACTATCCGATTCTGACCCGCGACGTCGGGCGGTTGTTCTTGGGAATGGACCTGCAATGTGCTCAGTGCCACGACCACCTCTTCATCAAGGACTACAAGCAGGACGACTTCCAGGGCTTGTACATGGCGTTCTTGAACACAGACCTGCGCAGTGACGTGAAGTTCCCGGCCGTCAGCGAGAAGCTGATGACGAAGAAGATTGAATTCCAATCGGTGTTCAACCCAGAGAAGAAGTCGATCGGCCCGCGCGTTCCCGGTCGCAGCGAGATTGCGATCCCAGAGTTCGCGAAGGGCGAGGAATACCTCGAACCGCCCGATAAGAAGACGAAAGAACCCGGCCGGCCGAAGTTCAGTCCGCTGGAACAGCTCGCGAATCAAATCACCGCGCCGGACAACACGCAGTTCGCGAAGAGTATCGCCAATCGCGTTTGGTTCATGGCGATGGGGCGAGGTCTCGTGCATCCGCTCGATCTGCATCACAGCGAGAACGCACCGTCGCATCCGGAGTTGCTGGATTTGTTGGCTCGCGAGTTGAGTGAGCACAAGTTCGATCTCAAGTGGCTGCTGCGTGAGTTGGCGCTGACTCGGACCTATCAGCGATCGAGCGTGCTGCCGGCCGACGCGAAAGAGCCGTTGCCGGAGCGATTCGCCGTCGCGTTGGAAAAGCCGCTGTCGGCCGAACAACTCTTCGCGAGCGTGACGCGAGCCGTGGGCACGGCACCAAGCGACGCGGTCAAACTGAAGTTCGTGAAAGCGTTCGCGAACCCGCCGATGGAACCAGAAGGAGAATTCGCTCCGTCATTGCGAGCGGCGTTGTTTCTGATGAACGACGCAGAACTGTTGAAGCTGCTCGACGCGCAGCCGGGAAGTTTGTCGGATCGGCTCAAGGCTCTTGATTCACCGGAGAAGCTCGCCGATGAACTCTACATCAGCGTTCTGTCTCGCCGCCCGACGGCCGATGAGATTGTGGAAGTGACGGAGCAACTCAAGACCGCCAGCGATCGCAAGGAAGCAGTGTTGAAGCAGCTCGCATGGGCGTTGTTGGCGTCGTCGGAGTTCTGTTTGAATCACTGAGAATCGAAGTGGTCGGGGTTCCTTATGAATGCCGCTCGTTGTTCTGGCCCGCTGAATCGCCGCGAGTTTTTGCGGATCGGTTCGTTGGCATTGGGCGGGCTAGCCTTGAGCGATGTGCTGGCGGCGCGAGCGGCGGCTGGAACGGTGAATACGGATACGTCGACGATTTTTCTCTATTTGCATGGCGGGCCTTCGCAGCTTGAGACGTACGATTTGAAGCCGCAGGCTCCGATCGAGTACCGCAGCGTATTCCATCCGATTCCGACCAACGTGCCGGGAATCGACGTTTGCGAATTGTTTCCTCGGCACGCGGCGGTTGCGGACAAGTTCTCGTTGGTGCGATCGCTGAATCACGACATTGGGATTCACAGCGATGGCGGGATCATCGTCATGACCGGCAAGCGGCCGAGCGTGCTTGATCCGACGTCGCAATCGAAGAGTGAGCATCCCGACTTCGGTTCGATTGCCAGCCGCGTGCGCGGGATGGGGACAAACGCGATCCCGCCGTATGTTGGCGTACCAAGTCACCCGAATTACACGCGGCCGGCGTATCTCGGCCGGCATCACGCGGCGTTCGATGCGGGCGATCCGTCGGCGGCGAACTACTCTCCGTTGAAGACGCAGATCAGTGTCGGTCGCGACTTCGTGGTCTTGGAGAATCGCAAGGCGTTACTCAGAGACTTCGACAAATCAAACGCCGACGCCGTTGTCGAACTTGTGAGCAACTCAAACGCTCGTTCGCGAAACTGACC
>JAYVQJ010000599.1:0-1792 GCA_043777235.1 Planctomycetia bacterium | reverse complement strand
TGCCCACCATTTCTGCATTGTCCGCTCCCTCTCCAAATCCGTTGGCACGCACGATCAGCGTGAGTTTGGGAAAATCTTCCGCCAGTTTCTTCGACTCTTCGAGTGTGGTTTGAGCCAACAGTATTCGGACTGTCACGCTGGCCTCATCAAACTCCTTCAGGACAGAGGTCAGCGCCTTTGCCGGATCGGTCCACTGCATTTCCGCGTTGGCAGCTTCGTCTGGCGTCATGTCGGGGATCACGGCCTTCCGGATCGAATCACTCATCACGCTCGTGACTCCGACCTTGATACCATTGACTTCAAAAATCGCCGATGACAAGGGCGTACCCAGATCTTTCGATCCGAAAAACGTGAGATTGGCCCCCAGAAATTTCAAGGGCTCATCGCCATCAGACAGATGCTGCGAAAGCAAATAGCCGGGTTCAAGTTTCAGTTCTTCCGGCCCGAGCCCCAACGCAACGTATTTGAGTTCCCGCAGTGCTTCGAGCGTTGTTTCGAATTTGAGCCTGGCCTGCGTTCCCGTGCGATGTGAAACGCTGCCGACATCTATGCCACGCACATCCCAACCCAGCGATTGGATCCTTTCAAACAACGATGCACGACGAGACATTCCGCCGAGCTGGTTGGCCGTGCATCCGCAAGGTTCAAAAAAGCCTAACTGTTCTCCGGTAGCGACGAGAGTCAGCTTTGGTGTCGGCCATGACGGAAACTTCAGCGGCACCACTGGCGCTGCCGCTGGTTTGTCCTCTTCATCGCCTTTTTTTTCTTCAACCCGTGGCAAGTTCGACGAAGTTGTCTGTTCCGCCGATGCGTCGGGCTGGGCCGATCCGTCAGGCTGAGCCGATGCGGACGACGTCGCTTCACTCTCGGAAATTCGGGGACTTGCGACTCCCGGTTCAACGACAAGCGGCGCATTCGCCGCCGAATCCCTGCGAAGCATCATCAACACGACTGTAGCAGCGACAACAAACGTTAATCCCAACAAAGCCAGAGTCGAACTGCGCATTTCGCTCACTTCCTTCAAAAGCCCGGCATTTCTCAGAGGAACAAAATCCGTAACTGCGGACGATAGCCGCCTGCAGTTTCAGAGAGAACCCCAAACCACCTGTTTCGTCCATTTGGCACTGCCATGGAGAAGGATTGCCCCACAACGTCCTTGTATACTTTACGCAGCGTGACTCAAAACTGTTTGCTGGCAATTGGGCGAGCGGCAGATTAGGAACTACCAAGCCGAACAACCGGACGCTAGCGCGTGGCGGCTGATTTTATTAGCCGCAGGGCGCTAGCCCTCGGTTTTCGACGGTAACCAGAAATCTGCCGCTCGCCATACAGAGTCGCGCGAGGGGTGAGAGATCCGGTCGCCGGGATTGCTGCGCATCGAATCGATTAAGATTAAGATTAAGATTAAGAAACAAGGCTTCGGAACAACGCCGAGTGACCCATAATCGTTGACATCGAGCGCACCTGCTCGTCGTGCGCATCCCGCAAGCTGGCTGTTACCTGGCGAACGATCCGAAATGAGTCGCAAGGCCGCTGATGAATTGTCCGCGACTCATCACCCGACCGATTCCAGCCGCGCGGGCGGCGTCAAGTTTGGCAGTGTGAACGTGCGGTCCGAATGCTATCGTGCGAGCTGTCAGATCCACCGATGCGGCGGTCGCGAATGCGTGCGGATCGCTGAACGAGGCGGCAAGATCCAGGCAAACAATACTGCCTGCTGCCGAGGCTTTGTCGATGGCACCCTGCAGTGAATTCACAGACACAAATCCAAAACCGCTGCCTTCCGCAGCAC
>JAYVQJ010000598.1:0-6876 GCA_043777235.1 Planctomycetia bacterium | reverse complement strand
TCTTATTCACGTTGGTCATGGACACGCTGACGATTCGCGTAACGAGATGCGTTCCGTCGCTGACGGCCACTTGGACTCCGTAAGCGTTGTCATAATTGGCGTCGGCTGGGTGCTCGAAATCCGGCGGCGAGACGAACCTCAACGCGCGGGTCAGAAATCTGAGCGTGAACTTCGTGGGGTGTGAAGTGGATCAGTCTGTCGCGACGGATTGGGTGACGCAGGCACAGGAAACTGAGCGAGACGGAACTCACGACTCGCTCGACGCCTTCTCGGTCACCAATGTTGAAGACCACTGCTGGCGGGTATCATCTCACTTGGGTAACCTTATCCAGTGCGAGAAGCACTCGTCTTCGAAGCGAGAAATTTCTGTGTCGATTGACCAACGGATTCGTGAACTTTCTTGCCAATATGCGGAGCGGTTGAAGCAAAATATCGACGCTCGCCTCCGTGAGATGAAAACGGATGATCGATCGCATTTCCTGATCTACCAAGTTTTGGGAATCGGCGATCAAGAAGGCAGGCTCGTGGACGAGTATCAGAACAAAGGGCGATTTCTCTACAAGTACGCTGGCTCGTTTCTCGAAGAGGCTACCAAGCTATGCTTCCTGGAGAGGTTTCCGAATTCTGGCTCAGTGCGCATTCCAAACACTCAAGGTCGTCGCCCGAAAACATTCGAGATCGACTGTCTGGTTGGAACGGAGGCTCTCGAAATCAAATGGCGTGACGCGACCACGGACGGCGATCACATTACGAAAGAGCACACTCGCATTCAGGCCATCGTGGATGCGAAATACACGCCGATTCGCATCATGTTCTATTATCCAAACCGCTCCCAAGCGATGCGGATTCAGCAAGCACTGGAGACGTTGTATAAGGGCGTTGGCGGCAAGTACTACTTCGGTGACGCGGCTTGGAAGTACGTTCAATCGCAGACGGGCGTTGATCTCCTCGGCATACTTCAGAAGCTTGCAAAGGAGAATGTCCGTGGCCACTGAAACAACGGTTCGACTTGGCGATTGCTTGGACCTGATGCGAGAAATGCCTCCGGGCAGTGCTGATTTGGCGTATGTCGATCCCCCCTTCTTCACCCAGAAAGTGCATCAACTTCACACGCGGGACCGCACCAAGTCGTTCTCATTCGCCGATTTTTGGCGCTCCCACGAAGAGTATGCGACCTTTCTTTCGGATCGACTGTTCGAGGTTCATCGGGTCTTGTCCGACAAAGGGTCTATTTTCTTTCATTGCGACCGCAGCGCCAACCATATCGTTCGATTGTTGTTGGATGAGTTATTCGGTTCGGAGAATTTTCGCGCTGAGATCATTTGGCACTATCGTCGCTGGTCCAATTCACGCCGTGGCCTGCTGCCCGCACATCAGACGATTTTCTATTACACGAAGTCAGACGACTTCACGTTTCATGCGGTCATGGGGGAATACTCGCCCGCCACGAATGTGGATCAAATTCTCCAGCGCCGCACACGCGATGAATTCAACAAGTCGATTTACGACCGTGACGACAATGGGCATGTCATCCCCAACGGGCGCAAGGCCGGAGTGCCGATGAGCGATGTCTGGGACATTCCTTTCTTGAACCCCAAGGCCAAAGAGCGGACTGGGTATCCCACGCAGAAGCCCGTTCTACTTCTGGAGCGGATCATTCAGCTCAGCACGAATGAAGGCGACGTCGTGCTTGACCCATTCTGTGGCAGTGGAACAGCATTGGTGGCCGCGGCGCTCTTGAACCGCCGCGCGATTGGCTTGGACATTTCCCACGATGCCGTGGAACTGGCAAAGCAGCGACTCGTGAATCCGCAAAGAACAGATTCCGCGCTTCTGGCGTTGGGCCGTGAGTCGTATCGCAATGCTGACGAAGCGGCGTTGTCGCTTTTGGCCGGTCTCGATTACGTCCCGGTACATCGCAATTCCGGAATTGACGCCATTCTTCGCCAAGACATCGAAGGGACTCCGATTCCAATTCGGATTCAACGCCAGCACGAAACGATTGGCGAAGCCGCACAGAAACTATTTCACGCGTCGGAGTCCAAGGGCGCTCGCGTCATGTTCTTGGTCGTCATTGCCAGAGGTGGTGCGTTCAGTTTCGGCGAAGAATTGCCAGAAGGCGTCGTACCGATTGAATCACCCGTCGTTGGTATTCGCGACTACTTCGTAGGTCGCTCAGCTTGCCTCAAGCCGGGTGCATAGCGCCGACTTGCGGGCCGCGTACCAACGAGCACTCCTGAAGGGCCAAGTCTTTGGTGTCGGAGACAGGTCACGCCGCAGGGCCGCCGGCTTGCCAGTCATGGCTGTCTAGCTTCGCGGCGTCGGTACGCGACTTCGCGATTCGTCGCGATTGCGCAGTGTTTGGAGGCGATCTTGCGAGACTCTCTGACTGGGAATCGGCTTCGTCTTCTTCGTCCGCGATTGCTGCAATTCGTCCAAGAGTTCCTGTCCGTCAAACGGAATCTCGTGCGATTGGCAGTAGCGCTGGGACTCGGTCAGCGTCGCGATGGCTCGATCCAAATCCCCTTGGCGGTCGTACAGAATCGCCAACAAATCCAGCCGGTCGCTGACATCGCTGAAATCGTATTGGCGAGCCACCGTCTTCCAGTGCGGGGTGTTCACCGCGAGCGAATGCAGTTCGAGAATCTTCCGAATCTCCGCCTCGCGACTGCGTGCCGCTTGCACGAAGTCCCGTCGCAGTTCCGCGATCAACGAATGGATTTCCTCGGCCCGGATCGAGTCGGAGTAGCTCGGCGTCGCGGTCAGCGCCGCTTCCAGACGCACGGCCAACTTGCGAGCCTGTTCACGATTCCCGGCTTCGTAGAACTTCTGGAGAAACGCGAGATACAAAGATTCCACGTCCTCTTTTTCGGAGGGCGGTTTGCGACCGTTCGGACGAACTTTGCTAATCATCACCGGGTCTCGGCATTGTCGGCTGCCCGGCAGGGCCAAGCAGCCGTTTCACATCATCGGGAAGTGCGTCCCAGTTTGTCCAAGCCTTTCGGGCCGGCGGGAAGAGTCCGAAGAGTTGCTCGGCCTGTCGGATTCGCAGGCGGCGTTCGTGGTTGAACTGCAAAGCGGAAATCGTCGCGCGGCCGATGGCGGACAGGCCGATGACTCCGAAACCGTCCCAAGCGAAATGGTCCGACCAAGCGTGTTCTCGTGGATGGAACAGCGGCACGGTTTCGCCGGTGTCCGAGTCCGTGGCCTGGGTGCGATCCGATTTGTGAAGATTGCAACTCGGACAGGCCCAAGCCAAGTTGGGCAACGCGGACTCGCCACCTTGCACCGACGGGACAATGTGTTCGACGTGAAACGTCGCGCCTTGCAGCGATTGGTGCATCCGACAGTATTCGCAGCGCCCCGCCGCGCGGTCCTCAACCTCGGCCACGGTCTGCGACCAACTCATGCCGGTTGCTCTCCGAGCAGACGCAATGCGCGGGCACGCAGCAACGACAGCGACTCGCTCCATTCCACCAACGACGCCAACTGCTCACGCTCGGTCGGGGACAACGCGCCGTTGTTGTTCGCGTCCATCAATTCCTGGAGCCGAGCATCCTCAATCGGCGGCAACCGCAAGTGAGCGACCGACTCGACCAGATCAACAGGAGCTTCAATCGTCGCAGACATGTTTCGCCTCAAATTCATGCACACACCAAGAGTCTAGCGAGGCTCCGCCTCAGACCAAAACTTGACTCAATGAGTCAAGTTTTCGAACTCAAAGAAGTCTATCGCGATCGCGGGCAATTCACACTCGGAATCCTTGGCCTTGGAATTCCGCCGGGGTTGCGACGGTCAGAACCCGTCCAAGGCTCAGTTGCCGTTGAACTTCATCTTCGCGCACAAGCAATGCAATTCGTCCGGGCTGCAACTCGCTGACTTGGTGGCGCGTCCCGTTGGCCGAAAGATGCTGCAACCGGACCAACCGAACCGGGCCTATGACATCTTGGCGAAGAAGTTCGACCGTGGTCCCGATGGTCAAACAGAAGGCTGGGGATTGAAGATTTATCCCACCTAGAAAAGCGAAAAGCCCCGGTGTTCACCGAGGCTCGCCGCCGACCGGGAATTCCCAGTCCGTTGGCACACTCTATCGGCCGGTTTGCAGCCGAAGTCAACCCGCAAGGCGACAGTACGGGAACTGTCGGTTCTGTCGGTGCTCCGAGCCACGAGCGGAACGACTGTGTCGGGCAGTGACTTGCAGCAATTTTGCGACCGCTCTCGCCGACAAAAAACTGTCGGTCAAAAACTCTCACCCATGACGCCGAGCCGATGACGTGACACGGTCACGCCCGCTCGGCAGAGACTCTCAGACAGAGAGGCATGGGCGATGACTGACTTGAAAGTTGCCGAGCGAATCGGCGATGGCCAAGACCGAACTGCGGAAGCGATCCGCGCCACGTTGGCGTGGGTGCGAAAAGATCAATTCTGGAATCCAAACATTCTCGGTCCAGCCAAGCTGCGAAAGCATTGGGACCAACTGCAACTGAAACGGAGTTCTCCAAATGAATCGCGAACAACCTCAAACAAACCCGACGGA
Organism: Planctomycetia bacterium; assembly: GCA_043777235.1. Classification (GTDB taxonomy): domain Bacteria; phylum Planctomycetota; class Planctomycetia; order Planctomycetales; family Planctomycetaceae; genus SXKJ01. The sequence continues at coordinate 2,339 of JAYVQJ010000598.1, read as the reverse complement.
CTCTTCCGAGCGACTGCCAAGCCTGGCGGAAATACTTTCTGAGTTGAAATCGAAGCTGCCCGACCCGTCGCAACCGGACCTCGCCGACAATCGAGAACGCTTCAATGCGGCGGCCGAACTGACTCGCAAGGTGGGTCATCGTCTCGCCTACGTTTCGTTCAAGACCTACGAAGTGACGGAAGAGAAGGCCGCGAATCGACCGAGCCAAGCCGACGTCGCGCAACAGGTCGATGAATTTGCTTGGAACCTCAACGAGCGAATGCGAACCGGGGGCGGGCTGGTTTTGTTCGGGCGTCCCGGTTGCGGCAAGGATTATCTCGCTGTCGCGGCCGGGTACGTCGCCGTGATGAAGTTCGGCGACAGCGTGCAATGGATTCACGGGCTGGAACTGTTTGAGCAGTCGCGCAAGCTCATTCGCACCGACAGCGACGAAGGGCATTTCGTCCGTGAGTTCGTGAAGCCGAAGATTCTGATTGTGTCCGATCCGATTCCGCCGAAAGGGGACGCCAGCCAATACAACGCCGACATCCTCATGCGGATCGTCGATCGACGCTATCGCGACTGCAAACCGACGTGGTTCACGCTCAACGTGCTGGACGGCGAGGAAGCCGAACGCCGGCTCGCCTCACCGATCGTCGATCGTGTCCGCCACGGCTCACTCTGCCTCGAATGCAACTGGCCGAGCTATCGCCAGCCAACCACCAAATTGGCGTGAAAAGGAAAACTTGTCTTTTGGAGTCACAATGACGATGATGTACACCAACGAGAAACGGTATTACCGTCAACGAAGGGGTCATCATGGTTCAAGTCGGAATCAAAGAGATTCGAGACAACTTGGCGGACGCGCTCAACAAAGTCGCCTATGCGGGTGAGCGGGTCGTCTTGGCGAGGCGCGGTAAGGGGGTCGCCGCGTTGGTGTCGATGGAAGACTTGGAGTTGCTGGAGAGGATGGAAGACGAAGCGGATGTTCGCGATGCGAAACGGGCGTTGGCCGAGATGAAACGCAAGGGAGAGAAGCCGATCCCTCTGGCTGTCATCAAAAAGCGTTTGGGGATGAAGTAGCATGGCTCAGCGTCGTTACACCGTCGGCACAGCCCCGGCGGTTGATAAGCAACTGAACCGTTTGCCGCGTTCGGTTCAGCGACGGCTCACGGAAGCCATGGAAGGGTTGGAGACGAATCCGCGACCGCATGGCGTCAAGAAACTGGAAGGCCATGACAACCTCTGGCGCGTGCGAGTGGGAGATTATCGCATCATCTACACCATCGAAGATGACCGGCTGTTGGTGTTGGTCGTGAAGATCGGACATCGCGGGGACGTTTATCGCGGTTGAAGGTGAATCATGGGAGTCGTCGCCAAACGCACAATGTCAAACACGATGCCGCCTCTTCCGAAGCCGGATGCGGATGGTCACTTTCCCGCTGTCGAATAAACGCGCATTTCGTTGGCTCGGAATCTGATTCGCGATCGCAAGGCTATCGGTTTGAGTCAGGAACGCTTGGCGGAATTGGCGGGCATCCGGCAAGAAACGATTTCACGTTTGGAATCGGGCAAACACACGGCGACACCCGGCACGATTGCCAAGATCGACCGAGTCATCGTGGCGGCTCGCAAGCGAGCGTCGAAACCCAAGGGGAAATGAAGATGGGAACCGTCTTCCGCAAACAAACAACGCGACCGCTGCCGATCGGTGCGGAACTCTTCACGAAGAGCGGGCAACGGCTCGCTCGTTGGAAGTCCGGCAAGCGGACTCGCACGGCGAAGCTGACGACCGGGCGGGACGGTTTGGAGCGGATCGTCACGGAGTCGCCGACGTTTCTGGCGAAGTATCGCGATGGGAGCGGCATCGTCTGCGAAGTCTCGACCGGCTGCCGCGATGAAGGGGCGGCGCGGAGCGTGCTCGGCGAGTTGGAACGGCGGGCGGAGTTGGTGAAGTCGGGCGTGATGACCTCAACGGAAGATGCTATCGCCGATCATCAGGCGGTGCCGCTCGCCGATCATCTTGCCGTCTTCGCGGTGTCGCTGAAGGCGAAGGGATGCACCGCCGATCATCAGGCCAAGACGGAGCGATATCTCAAACGGCTGGCCGAGCAATGCGGGTTCCGATTGCTGGGTGACATGCGGAAAGAGACCTTTGAACGGTGGCTCGTTCAAAAAAATCAGGCCGGCTGGTCGGCTCGAAACCGCAACGCCTATCAAACAGCGTTGGTGACGTTCACCCGTTGGTGTCTGGAGAGTGCCCGTCGAACTGGTCAAGATTCTCAACCGCGATTTGAAGCGGGCCGGCATCCCCAAGCTGGACGAACGGGGCCGAGTGCTCGACGTGCATTGCCTGCGCG
>JAYVQJ010000597.1:0-1798 GCA_043777235.1 Planctomycetia bacterium | reverse complement strand
CCTCTCCCACCACCACCCCACCACCCCATCACCCCAGCTCCCGCCCCTGGTCCCGCAAAGCCCTCATCAAACTGATCGTCACGTCCGCGACGTATCGGCAAGCCTCGGCGCATCGCGATGAACTGTTTGAAGTCGATCCGCAGAACACGTTGCTCGCTCGCCAGAATCGGCTGCGAGTCGAAGCCGAAATCGTCCGCGATCTCAGCCTCGACGTGGCCGGAATTCTGTCGAAGAAGATCGGAGGACCGAGCGTCTTTCCCGCGTTGCCGGCTGGCATCACGGACCTCAGTTACGCCGGCAACTTCAAATGGACGAACAGCCCCGGCGAGGATCGCAATCGCCGAGGCATGTACACGTTATTCAAGCGAACGGCTCCGCATCCGAACCTGATCACGTTCGATTGCCCCGACGCCAACTTGACCTGCGTCGAACGTCGAGCCTCCAACACGCCGTTGCAGGCGTTGATCACACTCAACAACGAATCGTTCGTCGAAGCGTCGCAAGTGTTCGCCAAGCGGCTGTTGACTCAACCCGCAGCCGATGACGCGACTCGCTTGGCACAAGCCTTCCGCCTCTGCGTCTCGCGGATGCCCAGCAACCTCGAACGACAACAACTGACCGAACTGCTCGCCACGAATCGCGACTGGTATCGCACGCATCAAGACGACGCCAAACAACTCAACGGCTCGATCGCCATCAGCGGCACGTCGCCCGATGAGTCGGCCGCTTGGATCGCGACCGCTCGAATCCTTCTCAATCTCGACGAGTTCATTACGCGGGAGTAGTCGAAATGGATCCGATTTTGAATCACATTGAACGCGGTCGTCGTGACTTTTTGACCTCGTCCGCGTGCGGTCTCGGTGGAGCGGCGCTGAGTGCGATGCTGTCGAATGAAGGACTGTTCGCGGCGGGTGCGGATGCGGCGGCGAATCCATTGGCGATCAAGCCGCCAGCGTTTGCTCCGCAGGCGAAGAACTGCATCTTTCTCTTTCAGGCCGCCGCGCCGTCGCATCTTGATTTGTACGATCCGAAGCCGAAGCTCAATGAACTGGATGGCCAGCCGTTGCCGGCGTCGATGCTGGAAAAAGTCCGATTCGCGTTCATCAAGAAAGAGGGCGCGGTGTTGATGGGCTCGCCGCGCAAGTGGACGAAGCACGGCGAGTGCGGCATGGACTTCTCCGAGTTCGTGCCGAACATCGCGACGTGTGCCGACGACATCCTGATGATCCGCTCGATGTTCTCCGAGCAGTTCAATCATCACCCCGGCCAATTGATGCTGAGCTGCGGCCGCGCGACGTTCGGCTTGCCGTCCGTCGGGAGTTGGCTGAGCTACGGACTCGGCAGCGAATCACAGAATCTTCCCGGCTACGTCGTGCTGACCAGCGGCCGAGGTTCCAGCGGAGGCGCGTCGCTGTGGTCGAACGGTTTCCTGCCGTCGCATTACGCCGGAGTGCTGTTCCGCAATCAAGGCGAAGCGGTGCTGAACTTGTCGAACCCCGCCGGGTTGCCGAACGAACTTCAGCGGCGCGGACTCGACACACTCAAATCACTCAACGAGACCCGACTCTCGGAAATTCACGATCCAGAAATCGCGTCGCGGATCGCCAGCTACGAACTCGCGTTTCGGATGCAGTCCGCCGCACCGGAGTTGATTGACCTCAACAGTGAGACGAAGGCGACGCTCGATGCCTACGGCATTGACCGAGCACAGCATCCGCAAGCGACTGGCCGCGGCAACGTGCTCGATGCGCATCTCTCGTTCCCGCGCAACTGTCTGCTCGCGCGGCGCATGGTCGAG
>JAYVQJ010000596.1:0-6900 GCA_043777235.1 Planctomycetia bacterium | reverse complement strand
CCAAATTTTGTCGGCGTGAGCGACCGTGTAATGCAACGCTCGCTGACCCCACGGTGTCGAGGCATTGATCCGCTTCCAATCCTTACCGTTGTCCGAGTTCCAGACATCGGGCTGATAGTTCCCCTGGTTACAGTCGCCGCCGAGGATCCACATTTTGTCGCGATGGACGACATAACCGGCCGTGTGCCGGCCTTCCCAGTCCGACTTCGGATCAAACGAGCGATCCTTGAACGTGTTTGGTTTTTCGAGCAACCAAGTCAGTCCGTCGGCGGAACTCCAGACTTCGTTGTTGCAGATGCGTGGGAAGAAATTGCGTTGATCCTGCGCCGGATTCCAGCCGCCAATGAACCACATGCGCCCCTTGTACGAGAGCGCTCCCGCGCCGTCTCGCGGAGCGAACGCCGCATTCATCGTGATCTTGACCCACTCGTAATCAACCGGCTTGGTCGGATCATCGGCGGCGGGAACAGACGTGACAGCCAAGAGCAAGCACGTTAGTCCGAAGAGAACACAACTGAATGCGACGACACGTTTCATGGGAGCCTCGCTTGTGGTCTACGAAAACCCAAAAAAGCATCTTCGCGATCTTTGCGAGCTTCTGTTCAAACAAAACCATTTCACAGAAGCTCACAAAGGCCGCGAAGAATCGAATTGTGTGTCTTTAGTAACGGGGCCGCAATAACTTCCCGATGTTGCAGTGTGTCCCTCGGAAAATCAGCCGGCACGCGCTCGCGTTCAGTTTGGAATGTCGATCGACTCTGAAACCGGACGCTAGCGCGTGCCGGCTGATGAGTTTGCTGAAATCGGAAAGTTATTGCGGCCCCGTTCTTTAGTTTCGTGAAACGGTTGAATGCGAACGTGAGTTTCCGAGATCGCAATTGCCACGCCCTTCGATAACTCAGAGACGTGCCATCCAAACTGTTCCATTACGATTTTGTCCACTCGTCGAACAGGGCTTTGTAGTACCGCATGACTCGGACGGTGTCGGTCGTCGCGGGGCTTTCAGAAAGGCACCAACCCTTGTAGTTGATACTCTTCAGCAGCGAGAACAATTCACGGTACGGGTAGTCGGGGTCGTAAAGATCGTGAATGTGTGTCGTCGAGCCGAGCTTATCTTTGAGCAAATCAAAGCTCGACTTCAGCGAACCATTGATTGTCTCGCCGGGGTTCGAGTTCCAGCAGGCGACGACTTTCGGATGATCGGCGACTTTCAGGATGTCGCGCATCACTGCCGGTTTCTGCGTTCCGTTGCCGTGAACTTCGACGCGAATCTCTTGGCCGTAATCGGCAGCGAACTGACCGCACTCGCGCAGGGCGAGGCCCATGCGCTCGATGGTTTTCTTCTCGTCTTCGCCTTTGTTGAAGCCGTTCGGCCGGACCTTCACGCCGCTGCCGCCGATGTCTTTCGAGAGCAGCACAAATTCTTTCGTCAGGTCGATGTTTCGCTGCAAGACTCCGTGATCGACGCTGTGGTACTCGCACGCCGAGCCCGGCCCGACGCACGTCACCTTCGAGTCCGCGAATCGCTTGCGAACTTCGGCCCGCTCGTCTTTCGACAACGACGGTTCGACGCCGTGCTTGTGAGTGCTCCGCAACTCGACCCCTTCAAAGCCGGTCGCTTCGCAGTTCTTGATGAGCGTCGGCAAATCCCACTCCGCGCCCCACATGTACGTGACGAGTCCCAGCTTCATGATTCCACCTTTCAAGCAAAGAACTTCGCGAAATTCGCCTTCACCGCGTTCAGGCCGGCTTGCACGACACGCGAGTCATTCGTCACCGACAACATCCGGCAGCCTTTCGAGTACAGCATCTCGCAATGCTCGGCGTTCGGCGTGACGGCTCCCCAAGGCTTATTGTGCTTGCGGCAGGCGGCGGCGACTTTGTTGATCGCCTCTTGGCACTTCGGGTGCATGAAATCGCCGGTGACTCCCAGAGCCTGGCTCAAATCCGACGGCCCGACGAACAACAGATCAACGCCATCGATGGCCGCGATCTCATCGACACATTCGACGGACGACAACGTCTCGATTTGAATCGCCACAAAGCCGTTTTGATTTGCTTCCTGCGTGAACTTGGTGAGCGGCGTCAGCGTGAAGCGGCCATCGAAACCGCTGACGTTCAGCCCACGATTGCCGCGTGGAGCAAACTTCGACCAGCGAACGAATTCCTCGGCCTGTTCGACCGAGTAAATCATCGCGGCCATCACGCCACCGGCTCCGGCTTCGAGGCATTTCGTCACCAGTGCGTAGTCCGTCGGTGCGATACGGACGAAACAATCGAGGTTCTGACTGCGAGCGACTGCGGTGGCGATCTCCAGATTCTCCATTGAGAACCCGACGTGCTCGTGATCGAGCCACAGCCCGTCGAAGCCGCCATTGAAACCGATCATGTTGATGACGTTGTGGTGCATCACTCGTCCGAGTGCCATGTAGCGAACAGTTTCACCGCGAGCGAGTTTTTCTTTGGTCCGTTGCATGAAATGCCTTTCGATGGAAAAGTCCCGGTTGAGTACTCGATGGCAAGATAAAGACCTACGGTTGTTTCACGTCGTAGCACGACAGCAATTCCTGATCGCGCAGGAACAGCTTGCCGTTGGAGATGACGGGGTGCGTCCAAACCATTCCCTTTGACTTGCGGTTTGACGATCGGGGGAGTTGGAATCGGCTGTGTTCCTTCCAGCCTTCCGTTGACGCTTCCGCGAGGACGACCGTGCCTTCCCGTTCGTCGACGCAATACAGCATTCCATCGGCGCAGGTGACGCAGCCTTTACCCAACGCACTTTTTTCGCTCCAAACAATCTTGCCGGTTTGGAAATCCAGACAGACCCAGCCGACTTGGTCTGAGTATCCGTAAAGGTGCTCGCCGACGCGCAGTACTCCGCCGTGATGGTTCTTCATGTTTTGATTGAAGTACACGTCTTCGACTTTGTTCTCGTCACCGACCTTGACCAACTTGCAGCCGACGCCATAGCCGGACGTGATGAAGACACTTCCGTCGTGATAGATGGGGGTCGGAATCACTGCCGTCTTGCCGGGCCAATCGGATTTCCAGAGCAGCTTCCCATCGCTCGGTGAGACAGCGGCCACCTTGCTTGCGAACAACTGGACGTACTGTTGTTGACCATTCAGGCTGATGGGCACGACCGACGAGTATCCCGCTTTATCGGTCAACTCTGTCGATCGCCACACGATCTCGCCGTCCGCTTTGTTGAGCGCAACGATCGCTCCTTCACCTCCGCCGGGTGTGCAGATCACTCGCTCGCCATCGACAAGTACCGATTCACAAAAGCCCCAGCCTGGCTTCTTACCACCCAGCGATGGCATCGACTTCTCCCAACGGACACTGCCGTTTTCGACGGCAGCGCAGATGACGGTTCCTTGCCCGCCCATCACGCAGACGGTATCGCCGGAGATCGTCGGCGTTCCGCGCGGGCCGTCTCCCTTTCCATCATTCAGCCGCGACCCAACCCGCGCCGACCACAGTTCCTTGCCGTTATTCACATCGAGGCAGATCAGGAATTCGGCATCCTCGCGTGCTCCAACGGTGATCAGTTTGCCGCCGGCGATCGCGAAGCTCGAATATCCCAAGCCGACATTGTCGTTGGACCAAACCTGTTTCGGACCTTCTTTTGGCCACTCTTTCAGCAAGCCAGTCTCCTTCGAGACATCATCGCGATCCGGCCCGCGCCAATTCGGCCAGTCGCCGGCCGAAAGAGTTGTGGTGAGCAAACAGATTCCGAGCAGAGTCAGTCGAAGTACGAATCGCATGTGTCAATTCCTGGAAAAAATAAGACCGGAGGTTGGGCACTCTTGCCTGACCAAACGCAGACCGGTCACTCCGTGACCGGAAATTCGAGTCACGGAGTGACTCGTCTACGATGGTCGGAGCTGACATTAGCCGCCGATGCAGTACAGGTGCGTGTCGGTGCGAATCAGAATTTTGCCGTCGATGAAGACCGGCGATGCGACCGTTTGCGTGCCGTCCAGTTCATTCCCCGCCAGCACTTTGAATTCGTTCCCTTGAGCCAGCACGAACGTCTTGCCGTCTTCACGAGTGATGTAGATTTTTCCGTCAGCGAGAATCGGCGACGAACTGAATCCGCTGCGATGCTTCTCTGGCTGGCCTGACCAAATCTCAGAACCGGTCTCGATGTTGAGACATGAGAGCGTCCCTTTGTCGTTCAGGACGTAAACGCGACCGTCAGCGGCGGTCGGAGTGGGCACGTCGGAACCTTTCCCTTTCTTTGTCCAGGCGACATGCGACTTGGTCACATCACCGTTGCCGCCGAGCTTGATCGCGGTGACGGTTTCCTCGCGAGCATACGGCGCGACCACGATTCCATTATGGACGACGGCCGACGCGATCGAGCGGAAGTATTTGTGTCCGGTCGGATTCAATCCGCCGACACGCCACAGCTCTTTGCCGTTGGCCGCATCGTGAGCGGTGACGTGATCGGCTCCGAGCACCACGAGTGTCTCTTTGCCCTTCTCGTTCAGCACGACTGGCGTCGAATAACTTTGAGCCGCCTCTTCCGGCGCACCGAGATTGCGATCGGCCTTCCACGCAACTGTGCCCGTCGCCTTCTCAAATGCAACGAGGTACGACGGACCGGTCTGCATCACGGTCACGACGCAATGACTTTTCGTCAGCACCGGCGAGGTCCCCAAGTCCCACCAGAGCGTGTCTTCACCGAACTTGTCTTGCAGGTTCGTCTGCCAGACGACCTTCCCTTTGAGATCGACGCAAGCCAGATCGCCGCTCTTGAAGTACGCGAAGACATGCTCGCCGTCGGTCACGCACGAGGGATTGCTCCCCGACGCCTTCTTGCTCTTGCCGGGCCGCTCTTTGCCAATCAGGGTTCGCCACTGCTCTTTGCCCTGTCGATTGATCGACAGCAAGGCGTTCTGCCCGTCGGCTCCGCTCGTCAGGAAGATCTGCTCACCCCAGACAATCGGCGTCGAGGAACCCCTGCCGGGGAGTTCGAGCTTCCACGCGACGTTTTTCGTTTCGCTCCATTCGGTCGGGAAACCCGTCCCAGGAGCGACTCCGTTTTGATCCGGCCCGCGCCAGGTCGGCCAGTTGTTCGCCAGCAACGGCGACGCGCAGGCGGCGATCAAACACAACGAGGCAAGCAAACGCATGGCGGGCTCCTCCAGAGGAATGTTCGAGCGAGAAAACGTAGGGGCGGCAGCATAAACCCAGGCCCGCGAAATTGTGAGCGAACCGGCGGCTGTTTAGCATGCCGCCCCTCAGCCTCTTCCCCGCTCAGTTTTTGGAGCCTTTGTCATGTTGCCGCGACTCTGCCTTCGAGGATTCTTCGGTGCGTTGTTTTCTCTGACGTTGTTGACCGCATCAGCTCCTGCCGCCGATCAGCCGCAGTACGAGCACGAGGGCATTTCGATTCCGAAGGCAGCGGCAGACGAAGCGAAGCTCGACAAGCTCTCGGTCTCGCTCGCGGTGAAGTACCTCGAAGAGGGGACGCTCGCCTGGAACGGTCAGCGGAAGTGCATCACCTGCCACACGAACGGCACCTACATGACCGTGCGGCCGGCGCTGACTCCGAAGCTCGGCAAGCCCAGCGAAGCGACTCGCGATTTGTTTCTCGCGACGCTCAAGTCGTTCGAGACCGAGGACCACACGAAGCTCAAGCAATCAACGCGACCCGCTCAAGTGATCTATCTCGCCGCCGGACTCGCAGAATGGGACGCTCACGTGACGAAGCAACTCACTCCGGACACCGAGAAGGCGTTGTCGCTGATGTTCGAGATCCAACTCGAAAGCGGTACTTGGGGAACACTCGATTGCTGGCCGCCGTATGAGTCCGATGCGTTCCACGAAGCGACCGTCGCCGCGATGGCCGCCGCAACCGCTCCCGGTTGGTTGAAGAAAGTTGCTGATGCGAAAGACGAAAAACTCCTCAGCGCGGTCGAGAAGCTCAAGACATATCTGCGCACCGAACCGCCGCCGCACGACTACAGCCGCACGTTGTTGCTCTGGGCGAATTGCCGGATGCCGGGGCTCGTCGATGACGCTCGCAAGCAAGAGCTGATCGCGATGCTCTTCAAACAGCAGCGAGACGACGGCGGTTGGTCGATCCGCACGTTCTCGTCACCCGACAAATGGGGCAAAGGAAATCGCGAGAAGAAACTGAAAGACGAACCCGAGTTCGCCGCTCCGCCAAGCGATGGCCACATGACCGGCTTGGCGATCATCGTTCTGCGCGAAGCCGGAGTCCCCGCGACCGACGCTCGCATTCAAAAAGGAGTTGCGTGGCTGACGTCCAATCAACGAGCCTCCGGCCGCTGGTGGACTCGGTCGCTCAACACCGACGCATCGCACTTCATCACCTACAGCGGCACCGCGTTTCCGCTCCTCGCGCTGCAAATGTGCGACGCGTTGCCAGTCCCGGCGAAATGAGTTCATCGCAAACGGGAACGACTCGCGAGGCTTCGCTTCCGTCCGACGAGCGTTCCATCATTCTGCCAATGCCCTCAATCCGTCGGCTGCGACGATTCGCGAAGTTTGAACGTTCGCTCGCAGAATTCCCGCCATTCTGCGGTCAACTTGTCGAAGCCTGTCCCCCACAGCGGCTCCAGATGCGGCCCGAGTTTTGTCGAGTTCGCCGCAGCGAGCCGCTCCATCAATTCCTTGAGCTTCGTCCGGTAACGCTCCTCGCTGAGCAACATTTTCCAAAGCGTCGCTGCCTGCAAATACCGCGACGTGCCAATCCTCCGGCCATCGCAGAGTTCGGCGAGCGGAGTCTTCGACGATTTCAACTCGTCGCGAATGAGCCGATTCAAATTTGCTTCCGGATGAAACTCCATTTGGACGTAAGCCGCGAGTCCTTCTTGCAGCCAGTCACCCGTCGATGATAACGGCAGCGTGCGAGCCAGATAGCCG
>JAYVQJ010000595.1:0-1810 GCA_043777235.1 Planctomycetia bacterium | reverse complement strand
AGCCGTCACCGCTCCGCGTGACGAGCCGAACGGGCAAACGCGCAGTGATTTCTTGCGATACGTATTACTCGTAGTCATGTGGTTCGCTTGCTGGACTACCACCGTAGCGCCAGGGTTGTCGGCCATGTACGAACAGTGGGCGATGGGCAACGCCTTGGCTTTTTTGGCCGGCATCGCATTCGGGGCAGCCGCGTGCATTAAACGTCATGCCTAACCATTCAACGCACTCGAACGACGAATTGGTGCGGATGTAGGATAGACAATCACTTGTCGCCGCCGAGGGCCTTTTCAGCTTCACGCGAACAAGTCGTGAACGATGTTGCCTTCGACGTCGGTCAGGCGGAAATCTCTGCCCGCATGGCGATAGGTCAGGCGTTCGTGATCCAGGCCGAGCAGGTGCAGCATTGTCGCGTGCAGGTCGTGGATGTGGACCTTGTTCTCGGCAGCGAAGTAGCCGTAGTCGTCGGAGCTGCCGTAGCGAAAGCCGCCTTTCACACCGCCGCCGGCGAGCCACATCGTGAAGCCTTCGGGGTTGTGATCGCGACCGTCGGCGGTCTCGGCGGTCGGAGTTCGTCCGAACTCGCCCCCCCACCAGATGAGCGTGTCGTCGAGCAATCCGCGAGCACGCAGATCGGTCAACAGTCCCGCGATCGGCAGGTCCACTTCGCGAGCGTTCTTCTCGTGCCCGGCTTTGAGATTCGAGTGCTGGTCCCACTGCACCTTGTCGTCGTTGTGCGTGACCTGAATGAACCGCACGCCCGCCTCGGCGAATCGGCGAGCCATCAGGCACATGCGGCCGAAGTTCGCCGTGATCGGATCATCGAGTCCGTATAACTGCTGCGTCGCTTTCGATTCACTCGACAGATCTTCGACCTTCGGCAGCTCGGACTGCATGCGAAACGCCAGTTCGAACGAGTTGATGCGTGCCTCCAGTGACGCTTCGGGACCAGTCTGTGATTGGTGCTCGCGATTGAGTTGGCTCAGCCGCTCAAGCTGCAACTTTTGAACGTCGCGCGACAGCCGCGAGTTGCGGATGTATTTCACGTTGGCCCGCTCGGACGGGACGCTGGCGTCGCCGAGCGCCGTTCCCTGATAAACCGCCGGCAAGAAGGAAGAACTCCAATTGTTGATCCCGCCGAATGCGAGCGTCGGGCAGATCGTCACGAATGCCGGAAGATTGACGTTGTCGGTCCCTAATCCGTAGCTGACCCATGAGCCGATGCTCGGCCGAATGAAGTTGTCGCTGCCGGTGTGCACCTTCATCACCGCCCCGCCATGAGCCGGATTCGTGCCGTGCATCGAGTGGATCATGCACAAGTCATCGACTCGCCCGGCGAGATGCGGAAAGAGTTCGCTGACCCACAATCCACTCTCTCCGTGCTGACGAAACCGCCACGGCGACTTGAGCAGATTGCCGGTGCTGTTGAATTGGACGCGCGGCTTGTCGAACGGGAACGGCTTACCATCGTCACGAGTCAGCAGCGGTTTTGGATCGAACGTATCGACCTGCGAAGGACCACCGCTCATAAAGAGAAAAATGATCCGCTTCGCACGAGCCACATGATGCGCCGCTCGCGCCGCCAACGGATCGACGCCAGCCGAAGCCTGTTCCGACAGCAACGATGCCAACGCCAGCGAACCGAATCCAGCAGCGGATCGCTTCAAAGCTTGTCGGCGAGAAATGTCGGCGGAAAGCATGAGTGAATTCCAATTATACGTATCGCAAGAAATCACTGCGCGTTTGCCCGTTCGGCTCGTCACGCGGAGCGGTGACGGCTACGTAGCCATCATCGCTCCGTCTTTGGACCGG
>JAYVQJ010000594.1:0-1811 GCA_043777235.1 Planctomycetia bacterium | reverse complement strand
CTGTGTCGCCCGGAAAGGCATGAACCTGAGTCACGACGCCCACCGCCGGTGCGGTGACGCCACGATCCGAACGCCCTGGCCGGTCCACCACCTCGCCGGGAATCTGAATGGTCCGCCAATACGTCTGCGGCTTGACCGGCTTCACGACCAGACCGAGATTCTTCCGCGCCTCAGCACTCAGCTTGAGCACTTTCGCGTCTTCGACGGGAGTGCGAGGCGACTCGGCGGATTTTTGAGGCTCGGCCTTCGCACTGAGCCGTGCCATGATCTGCTGACGAAACATCCAACCGCCAGTCGCCATCACCGCAACAACGACGAGACCGGTCACGTTCAAAACTACTTTTCGAGTCTGCATGATTTCACCCTCAGCTTCGTTGGATGAATTGGGAAGCGTCCCCATCCACCAGTGCGACAACCGTGTCCCACGAACATCGCGCAGCATGTCGCCGGCGCAACGCAGTACGCACAAAGCTGAGAATTAGACGACCAGCACTCCTGAGCGCTCTCGGCGCGCAGTGTCGCACAGCAAAGAAACCGGCGGCTCGTCCAGCCGGAGTATCGGGCGAACCGTCAATCGCGGTTCCAGCCTCGAAGGGATCGCCAAGTCCGCCGCGACGAAGCTCGCCGCGTCCTGGCAATCATTCGGCAACGTCACTTCCGATGACAGCAGAATCCATTGGCCCACCGTCGCCGCGATGGGATCACGCGAGCCTGAAGGATCAGAAACCGGCGTGGGCATCGTCCAAACGAATCCGACCCAAACAACGTGCCGATGCTCAACCGGCGAGCCACTCACTTGAGTCGCCTCGTCGCCGTGAACGTGCCGGGCAACAGCATCTCGATGGCTGTGTCGTGTCGAATGCGAGTGTTCGTGCTCGTGCTTGTGAGTCGCTGCACTCGCGGACTCATGCCGATGTGACGCATCCCCACCGACATGACTATGCCGCAGTGCCAGCGGCGACACCGCCGGAATCGCCATCACGGCGATCAGCAACCAAGTCAGCAAGCTGTGGGAAATCGTGCGCACAAATGACCTCTTGGAGAACCACAATATCGCAGATGGAAGGTGCTTGATAGAGCCAAACGAACGCGATTACTCCCCAGCCTTTGGCGGAGCCGGGAGCGACAGCTTTGCTTTGGGCTTCGGCGGCGGAGCGGCGGGTTCTTCGCCTTCGTCGTTGTGTTGGACGCCTACGTCGGTCATCAAATAGTGAACCGCGTTGCCGAGCGTGCCGAATTCGCGTTTGAGGTTTTCGATCTCTTTGTTGGCGGACTCTTTCGGGTCGCTGACCCATTCGCCGACTTCGGCGAAGACGCGGTGCATTCCGTCGTCCAGTTTCTCCAAACGCTTGGTGAGTTCTTGCCGGTTGCTCGGATCGCGGGCGAGGTCGCGAATCTTTTGCGACTGTTGCAGCACATCGTAAGCGGCGGCGTAGGCATCGTCGAAATCGTCGCGGTTGCGGAAGCCTCGGTGCATGGTCAGGCACAACCGATTGGCGAGCACGGCCAGGTCGGATGAAACCTTCGGGACGTGGGCATACGCTCCGAACTTCGGCTCGGCGGGGGACGGGTTGGCTTTCGGCGCGGGACCAGGCGCATCCGGTTCGCGCTGCGGAACCGGCTTGAGGGTACGGTCCTCGGCGGGAGTCGGCGGCAGCGGATCGGCGGGAGGCGCGGGCGAAATCGGTCGCGCGGCGACGACGGGGTCTTGGTCCTTGTGAGCCACTCCGACATCGACCATCAAATAGTGCAGCGCGCCGCCGACTTGGCTGAAGTCCTGCTTGAGCATGTTGACCGCATCGGGCGGCGCG
>JAYVQJ010000593.1:0-1813 GCA_043777235.1 Planctomycetia bacterium | reverse complement strand
TCGCGCGCGTGCGACACGGACGCACCGCTCGGCAGATTCGCGGGGAGTCCGAGCAGATCGTCTCGCCACGCCGCGAGGACACGCACGGCGGCGGCGCGGGCGCGGAAGTCGGGCAACTTCAGGACGGCTTCGAGCAACGGGACGGAAACGACGTTGTGAGACTGATGCAGCCAAAGGTATTCGAGGCTGAGATGTTCAAGTTCGGCAAGAACCTGTTCCTTGGTCTTTCCGGGAGGCAGCGCAATGCTGCCATCCAGAGTTCCTTTGATGCCGACAGAAAAACGTGAAAGCGAGTCGTTCACCGCTGCAATCACTTTGTCGGTTGGCAATCCCGACAGTTCAATTCTCGCTCGGTAACGAACACGGTCGTCGGGATTCATCAATTGTCCGAGGACGGCGTATAGATGCTGTCCCGCAATCGGCACTGGCTTCACCAACTCGCGTCCTTCATACGTCACGCGATAGACGCGGCCGTGCTCCTGATCGCGATTGGGGTCGCGGAGGTTGTGTTGCATGTGGCCGATGATCGGGTTTTGCCAGTCGGTGAAGTAGATGGCTCCGTCGGGGCCGACTTCGATGTCCGCCGGCCGGAAGTTCGGATCGGACGAGAAGAGGATCGGCTCCAGCTCGGTCGCGCCGAGGGAGGAACCGTCATACAAACCCGACGCGTCAGCGAGGGCGGGCGCTCCAGAACGCTTGGAGTCGGGCTTGTCTGTCTTCGGATCGGTGGAGTTGGGAGTTTCTTGGAGCGCTCGCCCTCGCTCACGCTTCGGGTTAGTGTCGCCGGCGCTGCCGTGCATCTTGTAGCGCAGGATGCCTTGGAAGCCGATGACATTCGGGACCAGCAGGTTGTCTCGGAACTCTTCGGGGAAGTGGCTGCTGTTGAGGACTTCGATCGCCGAGCAGGGGCGGGTCCGTTGCTGATAGACCCGCGGCGGACGGTTGTGCTTGTTCGGGAAGTCCAGATGGCTGGAGAACAGCGGGCCGTGGAACGGACTGGCGTCCGTGCCGTCCACGACGATGTCCTGGCCCCAGGCGTCGAAGGCGTGGCCGTGCGGATTGGCGAAGCCGAACGTCACATACACGTCGGTCTTTTGCGTTCGCGGCTCGTAGCGGAAGACGCCGCCGTTGGCGAGTCGGCGAGGTGCTCCCCACGGCGTTTCGATTTGCGAGTGATGGAACGTCCCTTCCTGCATGTAGACCGCGCCGCCCGGATCGAGCGTGAAGCTGTTGATGGTGTGATGCGTGTCGGCCGTGTCGAAGCCGTGAACGAGCCGCTCCTTGATGTCGTACTTGTCGTCGCCGTCGGTGTCCTTGAGAAACAGCAGGTCCGGCCCCTGAGCCACCAGCACGCCGCCGTTCCAGAACTCGAAGCCGGTCGGGTTGTGAATGTCGCCGGCAAAGGTCTTGCAGACATCGGCTCGGCCGTCGCCGTTGGTGTCTTCCAGAATGAGCAGCTTGTCGTTCATCGGCTCGGTCGGCTTCCAGTGCGGATACGTCCGCCACGCCGCGACCCACAACCGCCCCTGCGTGTCAAACGCCATCTGCACCGGATTGACCAGCTCCGGAAACATTTTTTCATCGGCGAACAGCTCGACCTTCAGCCCCTTGCCGACGGTCATCTTCTCGATGGACTCTTCGCCGGAGAGGAACTGATGCTTGCCGCCGGGGAGCGGCCCGGGCTTGTTCGAGATGACCGGGATGAACTCCGGGATGTTCGAGTCGTCCGGCTTGATGACTTTTCCTTCCAAGTTGTCGTGCTTCACCCAACGAGCAGTCTTCCAAATGACCTTGTCTCGATTTGAAGTCATCA
>JAYVQJ010000592.1:0-1815 GCA_043777235.1 Planctomycetia bacterium | reverse complement strand
ACGACCAATAACCAACGATCAATTTCTTTGGCTCTCTTCACAGCCGCTCGCCGTATTGCTGCTCGTAGTACTTGCGGTACTCGCCCGACTTGATGCGGTCGATCCAGGCCGTGTTGGCGAGATACCAGTCGATCGTCTCGCGCAGACCGTCTCGAAAATTGTGCTGCGGCTTCCAGTCGAGTTCCGTCTCGGCCTTCGCACAATCAATCGCGTAACGCAGATCGTGCCCCGGTCGATCGGCGACGTACTTGATCAGCGTCTGCGGTTTGCCGAGCAACTCCAGCAGTGTCAGCGTCAAGTCGATGTTGCGGACTTCGCTGTGCCCGCCGAAGTTGTAGACCTCACCGACTCGGCCGCGTCGCAGCGCGGCGTCGATGCCTCGCGCGTGATCGAGCACATGAATCCAATCACGGACATTTTCGCCGTTGCCGTAGACCGGCAGAGCTTGATCCTTCAGCGCGTTCGAGATGAATAACGGAATCAACTTCTCCGGGAACTGATACGGCCCGTAATTGTTCGAGCAGCGCGTGATGACCGCCGGAAACCCGAACGTGTGAACGTAGCCTCGCACGAGCAAATCGGCCGCCGCCTTCGACGCCGAGTACGGGCTATTCGGAGCCAGCGGAGTTTCCTCGGTGAAGAAACCTTCCGCGCCGAGACTGCCGTAAACCTCATCGGTCGAGACTTGCAGGTATTTCTGCACGCCGACCGCCCGGCAGGCATCCATCAGCACCTGTGTCCCGACGATGTTCGTCCGCACGAACGGCCCGCTGTCGAGAATGCTGCGATCAACATGACTCTCCGCCGCGAAATTCACGACGAGGTCCGGCTTGTGATCCTTCAGCACGCGATCGACGAATTCGCGATCGCAAATGTCGCCATGCTCGAACACGTATCGAGAGTCGCTGGCGACATCGGCCAGGTTCTCCGGGTTGCCGGCATACGTCAGCTTGTCGAGGTTGACGATCTTCTGATCGGCATACGTTGGCAATTGCCAGCGAATGAAGTTCGCACCAATGAAACCGCAACCGCCGGTGACAAGAAGTGTCGGCATGAGCCAAGCATCCTCCGTGAGAGACAATGTCAGCGGGAAGGTATCGCCTTGCGTCGCGAGGGGGAAATGCGAACCGAATGGAATGGATCAGCGATCTGTTGGTCCCTTCGGCTCGATCACGCCGCCGTCCCATTCGATCCTGCACTTTGGTAATGCGGCTGAAAGTTTCTTCACGCCGGCCTCGGTGGCTTTCGTTTTCGTGACGATCAGTTGACTGAATGCCGGGTGGTTGGCGAGTTGTTCCAGCACCGCATCGCTGACTTGGGTCTCGTTCAGGTCAAGGCCCCCGAGGTTCTTGCAGTCCTTGAAGTGGGCCACGCCAGCATCGCTCACCTTGGTCTGTTTCAGGGTCACGGTCCTCAGGTCATTGCAGTTCTTGAAGTGGGCCAGACCAGCATCGCTCACCTGCGTGTGATCCAGGACGAGGATCTGTAGTTCCTTGCTCTCCTTGAAGTGGGCCAATCCCGCGTCGCCCACTTGGGTCTCGTTCAGATAAAGTTGTCTGAGTTTCTTGCAACCTTGGAAGTGAACCAACCCCGCATCGCTCACCTGCGTCTTGGCCATGCCGAGTATTTGTAGTCCATTGCAATCCTTGAAATGGGCCAGCCCCACATCGCTGACCTGTGTTTCGGACAAAGTGAGGCCCGCCAGATTCTTGCAGTCTTGGAAGTGGATAAGGCCCGCGTCGCTCACCGACGTGCCACCCAGGTAGAGTTCCGTCAGGTTCTTGCAACCCGTGAAATTGGCCAATCCCGCGTCGC
>JAYVQJ010000591.1:0-6958 GCA_043777235.1 Planctomycetia bacterium | reverse complement strand
CAAGACGTCTCACTCGTGGCCGCGTGCGGTATCGTCATCGACAGCACGCCTGAGAAAACCATCAACTGCACTCAGCGAACTCCTGAAAGCGGGAGCGAGAAACTTCGAGTTGTTCGCTGACGAAGCGATTTGTTGCTGTCACCCGATACGTGTGTCCGTGCGAAGTACAGTCTCAGAACTTTCGACGTTCTTCCTTACGGCGATCGACGTCGGGGAAGCCAGGGCCGGCGACGTTGGTTTCGAGGAACCGCGCGAGTTTGAAGAAGTCGCTCTCTGGGTCAATCTTTCGGACGAGGGTCGTCAGCGTGGACTCATCGACGAGTTCCTCGAACGGAACGTACTTGAGATCGAATTGTCCCTCGACCGAAACCATGACTCCGTTCTCGCCTTCTTGCACGAGTGCTCGATAGGCACCGACTCCCAATTGGCTGCCGAGGATCACGTCGAAGGCGTGCGGGCGGGCGCAGCGAGTCTCGTAGCCAAGTTGCACGCCGTTGACCTTTCGCTCTGATTTGGTGACTTCCTTGTAGCGCCTCGCGACACGCTTTGCGATCCGTTTGCCGAGGTCAACGCTCGATGACGAAATGTGACCGAATGCGTCGTGCTTAACATCGATCGGAGGCTCTTCGCTCGCGGGAAGCGTGAGCGGGTAGAACTCGGCCAAGCCTTCGGCCAACACGACGACACCGAACTCCTTGTCCTCGGCCTCTTCGCGGAACCGCATCAACTCGACGATGCGATCGACGAATTTGTCGAGCTTTAAGATCGTGTGCGATTCCATCTGGTTAGTGGCCTTATTCTCGACCTGTTCCGTCGTCAGATCGGATTCGTTGAGGTCTTCAATGCTGATGACTCGGCTCGCCTCACCGGCCATCGCGGCTCCGTAGGCCAGCCACCCGGCACCGCGACCCATCGACTCAACGATGAAGTATGCACGGCCAGCTTCGGCATCGGCCAACAAGTTGCGGATTTCACCAGCCATCGTTTCGACGGCGGTGAAGAAGCCAAAGGTGAAGTCGATGCCGAAGTAATCGTTGTCGATCGTCTTCGGAACATGCACGATCGGAATCTTGCGGCTCCCGGCGGGCAAGGTCTCTTGAAACTTCGTCAACTTGTATGCGGTGCGAAGCGTGTCGTCGCCGCCGATCGAAACCAGCGCGTCGATCTCCATTGAACACAGCGCGTCGTAGACCGTGCGCAGTTTCTTGCACTTCTCAGCGTCATGCAGGTCTTCCGGACGATCGACCCCTTTGCCTGGATTCGCGCGAGCCGTGCCGATCATGATGCCCGGCGTATTGCGGCTGCGTCGCAGACTCTGAGCATTGAGGTCGAGGTAATCGCGTCCCTCTTTCATGGCGTGGTCCGGTCCGAACTCAACGAGGTTCGAGTAGCCGTTCTTCATGCCAAAGACCTTGATGCCGTCTCGCACGAACGACGACGCGGCGGCGGAGATCACGGCGTTGGCGGCCGGGGCCGGGCCTCCGGAAAAAAGCATCGCGACCCGCTCAATCTTGGACTTCGTTTCATTCGACATGTTCAAACTCCTGCGGCCGCATCGCGGCATTGAGGGCAATTGCCCAGGGATAAAGCTCTTCCGGCCACAGCGAGCCGGGAAATGTTTGAGAGCGCAAGCGGACGAAACCATCGTTCGTCAGCGGCGGGCGGATTGTGGTCGTGACCCCTCGCGCGAGCAAGTTTCGCAACGTGAAAAGGGATTGACCCGATTGCAAAAGACGCCCTATCAACCCAGCCCCTTCTGGCCAAACTCGTCCGAGTTTCGCCGCACTTCCCGTCCAATCTCCCACCTTCCAATTTTCAGGATTCCATCATGCTGATTGTCTGGCAATCTGCGCTGCGGTTCTGTCCGCGATGGGCTGCACTTCCACGACGTCGTCGAACACGGCCCGAACGGCGACCGAACAGATGCTGGTCTCGAATGCCGTCGATCAGTCGCTGAGTAAAGTCGACTTCCAAGCGTTTGGCAGCCGAAAAGTTTTCGTCGAGGAAAAGTATCTCGACTGTACCGACAAGAATTACGTCGTCAGTTCCGTCCGTCATCGAGTGCTCATGCAAGGCGCGCAACTCGTCGGCAAGCCAGAGGACGCGGATGTGATCCTTGAAGTCCGCAGCGGAGCGGTTGGGACGAATTCGTCGAACTCGTTTCTGGGCATCCCGCAGATTCAGCTTCCGGGAATGGTCTCGACACCGGAAATCAAATTGGTGAACCGAGTGAATCAGACCGGCATGGCGAAGATCGGACTCGTCGCCTTTGACGCCAAGACACACCAGGTGCTTGGTGACGGAGGCATGTCGCTGGCCAAGTCGGCCGACAACAATTGGTACGTCCTCGGAGTTGGCCCGTGGCAAAACGGCACGGTCAAGAAGGAAGTCGAGCGCGGTCAGCCTCGTTATTCCAATCAGCCGTGGATCGAAGTCCCGCCGCAGGTCGCATTCGCCGCTCCCCTGAAAGTTCCTCCCGCCTCGGATGACGAGAAGGTTCGCCTGACGTCCGGCCAAAAGGGTGAAAAGAAGACCGAGAAATAGGGCATCCATTCAATCTCGCAGAGCAATCAGGAATGTTGCTTGGACGAGACATTCTGCCGATTCTGCCAGCGCGCGAGACCTTTCCGGTTGCTCCGCGCGACAGAGATTCCTTTGTCGCTTGCGACGATCAGGACCGATATCCCGGATGGTCTGATCGGTCCGTGTCGGCACGTCCTGCCGACCGTGTCATCTTCACGCAAGCTGCTGAGGAGTTCGGAGCATGTTGGATGCTTTCAAGTTTTGCCTGATCCGCAAAGTCGCGGGGCTGTTGACGGTCGCCACATTGGTGGTCGGCGGAACTTCTGTCGCGAATGCTCAGATCGTTCCCGGCACAGGCGAGAAGATGACGGAAGTCGGTGATGACTTCGAGGACGAGAAATGGTCATACACCCCGAACCTGCCGAAGAGCAGTAACAACATCGACAAGCAGGTTCGGTATCCCTCCGGTGCCTCAATTAACAGTCGCTGGTTCGAGAGTCTGCTTCGCGGTCAGCCGGATGTCGTCGAGCGAGTCGCGACTCCACCGGGCGGACTGCCGAACAGCAAAGGCGCGCTCAAACTGCGGTCAGTGCAGACCGGTATCCCCGGCGCACCGAGCTACAAGATGCAGCAAGACGACTTCATCATGAACGGCAACACTCGCTTCGGTGGCACGATCCCGTCGATGTGGTCTCCGAACGTGGTCGCTCGCGTCTATCTGCCGCCGTTTGATCAATGGGAAAAGCGGACAGGCTCGTCATTCGGCTTTCGCATCGAAACGCTGACGCATGTGATGAAACCGGCCGCTGATCGCAAACTCTTCAGAAAGATTGGAAAAACGAAGCAACTCGAACAGGCTTGGCCCGGCATGTTCCTGCAACTCAACAGCAAGAGCGACGGCAAGAACAATGAAGACACCGCCGTGTTCGTGATCCGTGGCGATCAATACGGCCAAGACTTTGTCGCCGGCCCGGTTATTAAAGAACCGGGTTGGTGGACGCTCGGCATGACACTCTCGCCGGATGGCCGCGTGCATTACTACGCGACGAAAGGGACCGGGCCGTTGAAAGCCTCGGACCACCTCACGACGACGATGCCCTACGGCGAGCCGAATCTGCAAATGAATACGCTCTTTTTCAACGTGATGAGCGCGGACAACGGCCGCACTTGGTCCACTGAATGGATCGTTGACGACGTCGAGGTCTTCTTCTTGCGACGGTAGAGCGGTTTCACGAATAGCTCGACGCGCAAGCGAGAGGTCGGGAATCTTGCGAAACGAAACGATTCACTTGCGCGTCGTGCTGTCGAACGACCTCAAAACGTCAAACCCAGCCGCAAGAGGCAGGTGCTAGGGAGATCGGTGTCGCCAATCGTCGACGTGTATTTCAACGTGCGACTGAAGACGTAGCCGGCTTCGATCAGCCAAGTCCGGCCGCTGGTCCACTTCCGCTCGTAGCCGGCCATCAGCCGATAGTCGCTCAGTGTCGCGACGTCATCGAGGCCGCCCGCTCGTTGAATTGCCCAGGTGCCGCCGCCGAACTCGCCGACGAGATAGCCCCAGCGTGCCGAGTCGTCGTCGTGCGAGAATCGCCACGCGATGCGCGGCCGCGGAGCTGCGATTTCAAACTTCCAATCGTCATTGGGATTCCAAAGCACGCCCGCGCTGGGAAGTGCTTTCACATCGTCGCGATCCAAATACAAGATGCCGCCGAGGAACGTCAACGTTTCCGAGTACTTAAAGAAGGCCAACGCTCGGCCCGGCAGACGTACCGCCTTGCGCCCAGTGTTGTGCCCATCTGTGAAGAATGACGGAGCCAGTGCCGCTTGCACGAACCAGCGTTCGCCGATTGGCAGCATTCCGACAGTCTCGAATGAGACGTCATACAACTGCGCCGGCATGTCGGTCGCTGTCGGCCCATTGAGCCAGTGAGCGGCGACGCGCGGTACGAACCACAATGCTTGAAAGTTGGGAAACTCAATCGAGCCGCGAGCGTCGAGGCTCGTGATTCCCATCCCGCCAGCATTCGGAGCGATCCAGGTCGCCGTGCCGATGGTCTTCTTCCATTCGATCCAAGGAGTCGCGCCGTGATCCGTGAAGAGTTCATCGGACTCCGAGTCTCGACCATCCGGTGACATGCCGTCGTTCGAGTCGTCGTCGAAGCGATACCGGTGATCCTCTCGCGGCAAGAGATCTTCGGAGTCTTTGCTCAACGGATATTGATTCTGAAAGGCCGCCGTCTGTCGGATGGGGTTCGACTCGCCCGGTTCGTCGAATTCGTCATCGCGCCAGACGAATCGCACGGGTGATCGCGCGGGCCGAGCGGTGGAAGCTGCCGGTTGGTCAAACAGATCGTCCAAGAGAGCACTTGTGTCTTGTCCCGAAGTGGAGTTGGCAGTCAGCACGGCGATTAGGCTCAGCGCAGACAATGTCCCACGCAGGCAATATCGCCAATCTCGATTCGATACGAGTTGATTGAGCCAACCGTTTTGCACAGGAAACGCCCTCACCATTCCGCGCACTCCGCGACCTCAACTGAAGAATCGTCCGCCGAGCACCGCCTATCGAGCAAAACCGGAAGGGTTTGCCGAGACTCTGTGAAAGGCGTTGTCGTCACACGTGGTAACTCCGGCATTTTGCCCATCCTTTCTGTGAGAGGTTGGCTCCGGGCCTCCGGTTGAATGGCCTTTTCCGACAAAGCCCGTCGATAGCGGTGGAGGAAAATCTATCGCGAGCCGCCAGCTTTGTTCGGTGATGGCTCGTGCGTCAGGAGGACGCGATCTTGCGACGGCACGGACTGCTTTGGTCGATCATCTTGTTGGCGATTCTGCGCGCATCCTGCACCGCAGCGTTCGCCAGAGAGCTCACCATCGAGTTCGGCTTCGACGATGCGGCGGAATTTCAACCGCTCCGGCTGATCGATCACCAATCGGCCCCGGAACTCCGCTTCGAGTCCGACAACTTCGAGCCGCTTCCCGACAGAGATTTGCCGGTCTTTGAAGACGCGCCCGTCTTTGATGACGATGCCGAGTCCAACTTCGGTGAACACAGCGGATTAGAGGTTCTGCCGAGCGGACTGCTGTATCGGTCCTACATTGCGGGCGAAAAAGAACCGCGATTTCAATCGATCTGGCTGAACGAAACCGGTCGCGGACGTGTCTGGGAAACTCAAATGGGCGGCCGAGTTGGCATCCTACGCAAAGGCATCGTCGATGGGCCTCACACCAAGGCTTGGCAGCTCGACATGGAGGGTGGCGCGCAAGCTCGTGTCGATCCGCAACGAAAGTCAGATCTCGAAGCCGTCGACTTCCGCTTCGGAATTCTGTCGACCTGGCGGTTCGGATCAAATGCCTTCAAGGCCGGCTACTACCACCTCAGCACACACATTGGTGACGAGTACTTAATTCGGAACCCTGGTTTCGTTCGGGTCAACTACGTCCGAGATTCCGCCATCATCGGTTGGACTCACGACCTCAACAACGACTCGCAGGTCTATGGCGAAATCGGCTACGCGGCCGGCGCGGAAGGAGGTGCGAAGCCTCTGGAGCTTCAATACGGTTATCAATACACCCCCATGCGAGCCAATGGACTCAAAGGTGCTCCGTACTTCGGAATCAACGGACACACGCGGCAAGATTTCAACTGGATCACCAGCATCAACACCGTTGCCGGTTGGCAATGGCAAGGCCAAGAATCCAATCACCGATTCCGCATCGGTCTACAGTACTACACCGGCCCGGCTCTGCAATGGGAGTTCGTCGGCCGCAACGAAACCCTCTGCGGAGGCGGCCTGTGGTTCGACTATTAGTGAGACGTTGCCTCAGACCATCAGCCGGAACGCGCTAGCGTCCGGTTTGAGAGTCGATCGACGTTCGAACCGGACGTTAGCACGCACCGGCTGATGAAACTTGACACATTCACGACAACTTTCAGACCTCAAGGAATCTCACCGTCCTTCCGAGAATGACTCCCGACCCAATTGCATTTCCCTCAGAACTCTCATCCCCAAGAGTTTTCCATGACGATCGCTTTGACTTTGTTTCTGATGAGACTGCTGCGTCGTGTCACAAACCGCAGCCAGTTTCAATCCGCGAAATTCGGCGACGAGAGGATTTTGTTCCTTCATCGTTCGTCGCTTGTGCCGTATCCTGTCCGCACCCGGGGGCGATTGGATTCGACTGGGTCACCATAGATGATGGTGGCGTGCCGTGGTTGATCAGCAGGCCACGTAAAAAGCCGATCAAATAATAATTGCCAATCGGCAATTCTCCTTGGCAGCCTAGTGCTGCTGCGGACCTAGGAATCCCCGTCTGAGGAGTCCGAAACGTCCGTCGCAAATTCAGACTGGTGTCCGCTCAGCGCTGACTACAGCGGACACGAGACAACGTGGTTGGCTGGCCAAAGACAAGCCTCGTTCGTTGAGCTTGTTCCGGCGAG
>JAYVQJ010000590.1:0-6989 GCA_043777235.1 Planctomycetia bacterium | reverse complement strand
AACACTTGACCGCCATCAGGTTCCCAGGCGAGCGAACACAAGTCGGCGAATCCGAGGCCCGCTTGTTCGACGTCGTTCGCCAATCGTTCCTGAAACTCCGCCGACTGCAATTGTTCCTGCAATCGCGCAACGGACTCCAGCGCCGGATCGCTGGTCTGATTCGCAGCGAACTTCAAGAACCGCCAGAAGGTCGAGCGCTGCGCCTGAAACTTCTCGCGAGCGTCCGCATCAATCAGCCGCTCAATCGGCAGAGCGCGAGCAATCGTGTCCGCGAGGAAACAAGCGGGCTTCTCTTCTCCGGCCGCCGCCGGGTCGGTTGTCTTCCACTTCGTTTGCTTCTTGTCCCATTGGATCGGTCGCACCGGAACGAGCACGCTGCGACCGCCGGTGACTCTGATCTTCGGCGGCCCGCCGCGCTTACCGACGACCTCCTCGCGCTGCCGCACGTCGATGAGTCCGAGGTACGAACCATCGCGAGCGATCGTGACGACGCATTGAATCGGAATCCGCACGAACGCCGGGTCGTCCAGCAATCGCTCGCGTTTCGCCAATTGGTAAAGTCGTTGCAGAATCATGTGTGCTCCCTGGAGTGCTGCGGCTTGACGCAGCCCTCCATTCGATGCGGCGGTTGAGCCGCGATTGTTCAAACAGCGAACTCGGAAGGGTTGACGTTCGGATGCTTTCTCTCACGACGATGCTTGATGGCTGCTTGGAGATTCTCTGCCGCTCAGATGGAGGGCGGTGTCGAGCCACCGCACTCCAGGATTACGACCAGCCGATGACTTGAATCGGTGGCTCACTGTTCGGGCCGGGGGCTTGGCTGTCACAGTGCAGCACGCCGCGTTCGATCTTGGCTTGGAAGAAGCCGGGGAGATGGTTCCCCTTCGGATCGAACTTCATGTCGTACAGCATCAAGCCAAGCGACTCCGACCAATCGGTGAGCGGCCGTTCCGAGCCATCTGGCAATGCGAAGTGGCAGGCGAACTCTCGGCAGCCGAGATACGGCCGATGAAAGCACTGACCTTTCTGAACTCGCCGTTGGAACATCGCCACATATTTGGCAACCGTGTCGGGGCCGTGATCCTCTTCGTCTTCTGCGACTCGACGCGATTGATTGGCTCGCGCGGTGAGCAGCGGCGTCGCTTCAATGACGTAGGCGACGTGTTGCAGCAGCAGACTGTTTCGCTGCGTGCGGTGCTGCCCCTGCGTTCCATCGCGGCCCGCCGAGTCCACGAGATACGGCTCGCACGTCGAAGGCTCTTTCATCCAGCCTTCCACAGTGCGCGGCGCGAGCTTGTCGATGATCTCATTGCGCCGCACACCGACCAGCCGATACGGCAATCGCCGACTCTCGTCCGGGAAGTCCGCCGGAAAACTCGGCTCGATGACCGTGATCCGCCGGACGTGCCAAGCCATCTGCGGCTTGAACAGGATCGCATCGAGAACACCGCGCGCCGCCGATGGCGTCATCACCGGATACGACATCCGCTCGACCTTCAACTCCGGCCGAGTGAACAACGCGAACTCGCCCCAAACACGGAGCGAAAGGGAATTGGGCATGACAAGCACTCTCCTTTCAAACAATCAGCGCGTCGTCGGCGATCGTTGGCGAAAAACCCAACTGCGCGTCGTAGATGCCTCGCCAAACAGGAACTCCGGGAACTTCTTCCACAGCCGTGACCGGCAAGTTCGCCAACTCGTGCTGCCGCAGATTGACTTGGAACGGAGCGAGCCGCCGATAGTTTGCTCGCGTTGGGTGCTTCTGTACTGCGGCCAGCAGCGATTGAATTTCCTCGGCTCGCTCAGCCCAACACGCGACGACAACCGCCACGCTGTCGTCGTTGATGAGCCGGTACGCCGCCGCAACCTCCGGGAAGTTGAAGCTCCGTCGCAGCGCCTGAATCTTTTTGCGATCCAACGCCTCCGGACCCTTCGTCCAATAAAGCAACTCAAAGTACCGCTGAATGTCGGCCGGTTGGCCAATGTCCGGCGGAGCGTTCTGATTGAGGAAGTGAGTCGTCAGCAGCGCGCGGCCGGTTTCGTACCAGCCATCTTTGGGGATCGCCCCTTCGACGCTGCGGAACACGATCACTCGTCCGCCCGGCTCGCCGTTGGGACCATTCAATGTCCCTTCGCGGTTGCAGCGTCCCGCCGCTTGAATGATCGCTTCCAGCGGCGCGAGTTCTCGCAGCACGACCGGGAAGTCGATATCGACTCCCGCTTCAATCAACTGCGTCGAGACGAGGTAACACTGCTTGCCCGCTTCGAGTAGTCGCTTCACTTCCGCCAACACCCCGAGCCGATGTGCCGGGCACATGCTGGTCGAAAGATGAAACACCGCCTTACTCGATTGCTTGAGTTCGGCAAACAATTCGCGAGCCGCTCGCCGCGTGTTGACGACGCACAGCGCGGCTCGCTCGCGAATCATTCGAGCGGCAACCTCGGACCAACTCAGCGGCGGATCATCCGGCTTCGGCCAATCGACATTCACACGTCGCAGCCGTTCAAACAAAGCCAACTCGGAAGACGCAATCTCGCGGACCCGCTCTAATCGTTCGGGCATTGCCGGATGCTGAAACGCTGGCTGTGTCGCCGTGCAAAGCACGATCGAGCATCCCAACCGCCGCACCAACTGACCCAGCATCCCGCACGTCGGAGCGACCAATCCCGGCGGCAACGTCTGACATTCATCCAACAGGATCACGCTGCGCGCGATGTTGTGCAGCTTGCGGCATTGGCCGGGCTTGTTGGCAAACAGGCTCTCGAAGAATTGCACGCTGGTCGTGATGACGATCGGAGCATCCCAGTTCTCGGCGCGGCGAGTGGCCGACATCAGCCGCGTTTCGTTCTCGACATTGCTCGGCACGGCATCACGCGAATCGTCGGCCCGTGAGTCAACCGGCTCGGCCAAACTGTGATGCTCGAACACTTCGCTCGCATTGCGTTCAAAGCCCAGTGCTTCGCGAATCACGTTGGCGTTCTGATCGAGGATGCTGAGATACGGCGCGACATAGATCACACGCCGCAGTCCATGCTTCGCCGCGTGCTTCAAGGCGAACGCCAACCCCGACAGCGTCTTGCCGCCGCCGGTTGGCACCGTCATCGAGAAGAGTCCCGGCTCTTCGTCCGCCTTCCGCAGCGTCGCATCAAGCACCTCCGCACGAGCGGATGCAACGAACGGTTCACGGCAACTGCTGGCGCGCTGCTCGATGAACAGCAACACGCGCTCAAGCCATTGCTCGGCATCGAGCGGCGGTGCGGGCGGCTCCGCTGCTCGCGCTTCCACAATCCGCGCGTGCTCGGCGGTATCCGACCAATCGGCATCGACCAGACAACTGAAAACCAACCGAGTCAGCAACTCGTTCGCGAGTAATTCAGGCTCCGTCACGGCAGTCAAATTGACTTGTCGCAACTCCGGGCAATCTTCCGTCGCCGCAGACCAAACGGAATCGGATACTGGACGTCCCGAAGAGCCATTCACCGCGTCCTTGAGTTTCGTCGCATCCGGCAACCCACCATGATGCCCGGCAATCGCAAACGCGACCGGCACATTCTTCACGTCAAACGCTTTCGCCGCTCCGGCTTGCTTATGCCAGGTCTTCTCCTTCTGCACTCGAATGTCTCGGATCATCTGCTGAAATTCGCTGCGATATTTTCCCAAGTCATGCAGCCATCCTGCCGCATCGGCCAAATTCGCCAACGTCACATCGTTCGGGACCGCATCCACCATACGGTTCTTCGCCAACTCCGCGACTCGCCGAAGATGAACCGCCAGCAACTGCCAATCACTGTGATCGGGCTTGTCACCAGAATGGGCGAAGTACGGCGGCATCATCATGCGGCGATCCTCGTCGTACTGCCTTTGACCGCTGCCAGCGTTGGTGCGGGATAACTGACCGGGGCATCGCCGGTGTCGGGGCGGGTCCACATCGCGGTGGGGCCGGAGATTTCGCAGCAGACTTGGTATCGGCTCACAATAGGCGGCTCCCGTTTGAGTGCCAATCGGAATCCCGCGCTGTCCGCACTTGGTAGCGAGCAAGCGGCGCAGGGGCACATCAGCGTAAGCCGTCTGGAGCAATTATCAATCGACCCAGCGCACCGCTCTACACGTCCGCCGCATTCGCGCAAGGCTCCTCGCGCGGAGCACGCTAGAATCACTCGTCATCAATGCCTTCCAGATTCGGCATCGACGCCTGAATCCGCCGCAGCAATTCCAATGTGCCGTGCTGGCCGGCCCAACCCAGGATGTAATCCCAGTCGAGTTCACGGCCGGACACCGCGAGCACGCCTTTCACGTCCTCGACATCTTTGCCGCGCTGCCAGCGAAGTTTCTGGATCACCACGTCCTCGGCAGTTGGAATCCACACTTGGCGTTGCAGCTCGGTGATGAACTGACGGCGGCGGCGCTGAAACTGGTCCGCGTGATGCGGATCATCCGTGTGACGGAAGAACTCGATCTTGAATCGCGTCGGCAGATAGACCAATTCATGCCGCTTCGTGAGCGTGATGGTTTCCAATAAGACTTGCGGATCGAGTCGAAAGTCGGAGCCTAGTCGCTCAACGAGAAGTCGCAATTGTCCGGGTGCCAACGCGAGCACGAAGTCGGCGTCATTCGTCGCTCGTGGGACGCAGTACGCATTCGTCGCGAACGCCCCGACCATCAGATACGGAATTGATAATTCCTCAAGGGCATCGACGACGGCGGCTACGGCTTCGTCACTCGTCATCGCCAACAACCCCCGCTGGGCGATAGAGGCCCGCGTCATCCAAACGGCGGGCAATGGCCAAACGCCGCCGGACTTCTTGTTCGACTTGCTCCGGGCTGAACTCTGGATGCGACGCCGTAATGCCGTCTCGCATCAGACTCAGGCAACGATCAAACAGATGCAGTCCTTCCATCATGCGTTCGTCGATCGACATGCGGCGCGCACGCTTCACCTTCGAGAGGAAGATCTCGTCTTGCAGGGCCAGGATTTCGGAATCGACTTGGCTCAACGGGAATGGTGTGGGACACAGTTGTTGTCCGGCCGGGTATGACTGCATTTGGACTTACGATGGCGCGAGACACAGTTCTTGTCCAGCTTGAGACACAGTTCCTGGCCCGCCGACCGGTTTGGGACACAGTTATTGGCACACAGCCATCGTTACACCAGTTTGAATTACTTCCGTCGGCGCGCGGACTTTACCGGGGCGGGAGAGTGGGTATCAAGTCGCGATTTCTTCGCTTGGGTGTTCGCACGCTTCTTGGTCGGAGAAGCCGTCGCCCCCGCAGATCTCTCAGGCTTTCCCAAGTGGATTCCCAGTTGTGTGAATCGGTCGATTTGTTTCGCGACACGTAGATAGGAGTTCAAAGCCGGATCAACCTGATGAAGTTCGTGAAGGCTCGCGGAACCCTTACCGACGGCACCGTCAATCGCCTGCGACAGCCGAAAGGCGAACCCCATGAGATCGCTGTTGATCACAGCCAGAGAGGCAACGAGCGGATCAGCATTCTTAACGGCCTTTTTCTGATAGTCGGCGAGACGCTGAAACCGACGGTCGTCGTGAACATCTTCGTTGGCCTTGTGGTCGTTGACTTTGCTTTGATCGTCCATGATGGCGATCTCCTTTGAATGATGGATTAGGGTCAGATTCGTGGCCGCTTGCGTCGAATGGACAACCCATGAAAGTCGAATCCGACGGCGGTTAAGAGCGGACGCAGATTCTTTTTTGCTTGCGTCAGAAGTTGTCTCGTTTCCCGAGCGACATGGCGAAGTTGTCGGTGCTGGTGTGTGGATCGCTGGAGTTCAAGTAATTGTCGTTGAACGGATTGTGCTTGTTCTTCGTTCGTGCCGAGATAACGGACTCGCTGCTGTCCGTTCAGGCGAAACCGAAGCTTGAAGACTTTGTTGTTCGCCCCACGCTGTTCGCCGCAGACGAAGCCTTGCCTTGCTAACGCGGTGAGTTCTTCGTTTGTGAACCCGAGTCGCTGCCAGACGGAGTGTGGCTCTTCGGTGCAAACTTTTTGATGGATCGGCATGCCTGAATCTCCTTCGTCGTTGCGAGTACGCGATCCACGAGTTTCAGCGTGGTCTCGATTTCCTGCTGCGGAAAACTTCCTTGAGTTTGTGCAGTGCCGGGCACATAGAGTTTCTCTACCTTCGCGGACAGCATCGCCATTTGCGGGTCTAGCACTCCGTTTAATTCCGCCAGAGTCATCATCAGACCTCGTTCCAAAGCGTCCGAGGAACCCTCAGCCTGTTGTCTCAATGGGGCGAGCACTTCGCTCTCAAGTTTTTCGGTGCGACCAGACCAAGACTTTTCCTGTTGATTTTGGTTGTTGATCAGTCGCAGCGATTTCCGCCAAGCTTCGTTGGCTTCTGAGAAAGTCCGTGGTTCCTGAATCGGCGCTCGACGAGGGCGGTCCCCTAAATGATCCTTGCACCAATCGACGCTGTCGATCACATGCTCCTGAAGCTCGGCTGCACCTGCATACTTCACGCTCACCTTGAAAGTCTGCCTCTTCTCCGTCGTCGGGGCCCACAAGCAGATAGATTTCAAGTCAATGGAAAGGTGCTCCATCAGATCTTGAAGGTGGGAGGCGATGACTTCCATATATTGTGGGACTTTCCAGTCCATCCGCGCCGGCGACCAATTGACGAGTACGAGATGCGGCGCGATTCCATTCCAGTGGCTGGTCACGCCCTTACCTTTGCCGAACTCTAATTTTTCGCAGAACTCGTCGATCCACGGTTGCTTCAAATGATCCAGACCCGCTCCGCAGATCGCCGGCAGTCCGATCTGCCAGAAGAACGCGGCGTCTGCCAACGTCGCCGTGACAAAAAGTCGATGCTGATTCTCGTTCGGCTGCATCGCAATATGATCGAGCACCGCCAGGATCGGATAATTTCGCAGGGCCAGCGTCCACTAACGTTGTTCGCCGGTTAGGACTTGCGACAGGTCATCAAAATCCCAACCGCAGCTTCGGCGTTTCATGGCGATACTTCCGG
>JAYVQJ010000589.1:0-6991 GCA_043777235.1 Planctomycetia bacterium | reverse complement strand
ATGCAGATCGCACCTGCTCGAGGTCAACTCACACCACGTGAAAACGCCGTTGAGCCAGCGAGTTCCCAGCCTCAAACATGGGACATGCCAGTTCTCGTCAGTAATTCAGACGGAGGTGCCTAAACAAACCGCGTGGGTCGAAACCAACTCAAGGTACGTGCTTAAGTACGGCCGGTTTCCACCCGTTTCGCAAAGCGACTCCACCGTCGCAATTCAGTCACGAGAATCGGCACACTGGCCGCGGCTGTCGCAAGACTGACCGCGGTTTTTTTTGGAGTTCCGCCTTTAGGCGGTCCGCATAAAGGTGGAGTGCCAGCCTTCAGCCGCAGCACCTTCGCCGCTGGCTGCAAGCGTTGTTGGACGGTCTTTCTTTATATGATCCACGGAGATGGGTTTCCGTCGAAGTAGATCTGAATGCACTCGTACTGATCGGAGCTGTCTTCGAGGTGCATTGCGATACCGTTCTCAAACTCGAACACGATTAGCCGGTCATTCACGACTTCGCAGCTTCTGACCTTCGCATTCATGACGTCGTAGAACCCAAGGTCTGGCCAACGGCATTCCTCCCAATGGGCCACCAGCTTGCCGTCACGAAAGAGATTCACCGGAGATTGAACAGCGAAACCGACGGGGCCAAACATGAACTGGAGATCAAACTGACCGACACGCACTTGCGTCGTGAACTCTCCGACCACGGCAGACAGGTCAAGGTTATCGGGTATGCGGTACACAACTACGAACCTACTTCCCGCTCAGCCGCTTCTCGACCGCTTTGATCATGGCTCCGCATTCGGTACGAGCGGCGGCGAAGTCCTTGGGGTTAAGGTTTGATCCCTTGAGGTAATTCAGAATGATCGCCTCCGCGACGGCGACCTCTTGGCAAACTCCGGCAACTTCAGAGGCGATCTCGATCGGGATCGAACAGATGCCGTTGCGGTCTCCGTGCAGCAGCGCTCCCGGATAGACCATCATTCCACCGACCGTCACCGGGACGTTCAGCGAAATCATGTGGCAATAGCCGTGAGCGCAAATCGTCCCGTTGGTGAACGCGGGAAAGTTCAACGCTTCGACTTGATCGAGATCGCGGCCCGTGCCGGAGGTGATCAGTCCAACGGCTCCGAAGGCTTTGTATGTTGAGCACATCACTTCGCCGAAGGTCGCCGACGCGCAGGGAACATCAAGGTCTTGAAACACGACGACCGGCGGGCCATCAAATTCGGCGAACGCCTCCAGTTGCTGAGCGATCCCCGAATACGCATCGCCTCCGCGCGGCGGAGCCATGCTGCGGAAAGTCGTCGTCAACGCGAAGCCGACCATTGGCGGCAGCTTGGGATAGCACGCGACGATGCTGCCATTCATGTATCCCAAATTGCGAGGATAGCGATTCCAAAGTTCGACCGCGTTCGCGATGGTGGGCGTGTCGTACTTCGCCAAATCTTTCAAAACTGCCGCCGAAACGCTGGGATACGTCGCCATGAGTTGTCTTCCTCGTGATTGTCAGGTGGGGTGAGTCGTGCGTGATGGATGCACTTTGCATCGTGGATTGAGGCCGACTATAGCCCAATCCTCGCGCGCCTTCAAAAGCGGAGCAGGCTCCGCCAGAATGCCGCCGGATCACGATTCACAACGAGGTTTCCCATGTCCGTCCGTCGCACCGTTCGCTATTCCACCTTGCCGGAAGTCGTCCAGGATGCTGAGCACCTCCTTGGCAATCATCACACGGTCGGCAATTGGTCGTTCGGGCAGATTTGCCAGCACCTCGCTAAGTCGATGGATGCGACGATCGACGGGTTCGGATTCAAGGCTCCTTGGTGGGCTCGTTGGTTCATCGCACCGTTCGTGAAGAACTCATTTTTCATCAAGCCGAT
Source organism: Planctomycetia bacterium (assembly GCA_043777235.1). GTDB lineage: Bacteria > Planctomycetota > Planctomycetia > Planctomycetales > Planctomycetaceae > SXKJ01. The sequence goes on along the minus strand of JAYVQJ010000589.1, from coordinate 5,123 downwards.
GAACCCGGGTTTCAAACTTCCTAAGGCCGGAGCCGCATTGCTTCCCGACGATTCGGTCACGGGCGAGGATGGGCTGCGACAACTCAATGCGGCCGTCGAGCGACTCTCACATGAAACGCCCACCGCACCGCATCCGTTCTTTGGAAAGCTCGCGTCCGAGGAGATCATTCAGTTGCCACTGCGTCACTGCGAAATGCACATGAGCTTCATCGTCCCCGGCGAGAACGGTCAGCCTCCCGCCTGAAGAGGATCGTTGCACTGATGAAACTTCGCGAACTCATCTCCGATTTCGACGACCTCGACGACGAAGAAAAGCTCGAATTGCTGGTCGAGCTTTCGGACGATTTGCCGATGCCATCTGCTGGGCACTCGGCCGGCCAGCAGTCCGAGAGTTGCCGAGTTCAGGAGTGCCAGACGCCGGTTTATCTCTGGGTGGAAGTCATCGACGGCCGAGTTCGGCTGGAGGCGGACGTCCCCAAGAAATCTCCCACGGTTCGCGGTTTGGTGACGCTGATGGTCCAAGGCTTGAACGATTCCACTCCAGAGGAAGTGGCCGGCATCCCCGACGACATGGTTGGGCATCTCGGCCTGCAAAAAGCACTCGGAATGCAGCGGCAACAAGGGTTTCGGGGAGTTGTGGCTCGCATCAAACGGGAAGTCCGAAACCGATCGGGCGCGGCAAATTAGTCTGGCAAAAGCGGTTGTACGCGGCACTTTTCCATTTCTGGCTGCGAATTCGGGAACCGGTCTTTTCAATCGAGTTTTGGCCGATATTCTCTCCCCCTCGCGAGAAAGCACGACTCACGCGAGTCCCGCCCAACCGTTGTGACGGTCACGATTCCTGCCATCAATGCCGCGTGCGAAATCCGCATCGGCCTTGTCTTCCGAAGAATCCAGAAACCTCTTGCAACCCGCATTTTTTGTTTGACCCGATCCTCAATGCCGAGTCTGATAGTCCCGCCATGTGGCGGGATTCAGACTGCCTGAATTCAACCCGATTGACCACGATTGGAGACCCGACGGATGTCCGCCGCGACTGCTGAAGCTGAAGTGACTGAAATCAAAGTTGTGAAGCTGCTCCCAGGCAGCTTGCCCGCCTACACCTACATCCCCGGATCGTCGACGCCGCATCCGATCCGGCATCCGAGCGGACACAGCTACGGCCGCAAGAATCGCACGGTCAAGGCGCTCTCCGCCGAGAACTGGCAAGAGAATCGCAGCTTCCTGCTGGCCATCGACCTGTTCAATCACGGTTACTACTGGGAGTCTCACGAAGAGTGGGATCGCCTGCTGCGAGCTTCTGGCAACGAATCGATCGTTGGCCGATTCCTCAAGGGTCTCGTGAAGATGGCCGCCGCCGGAGTGAAGGTTCGCGAGCACAGCATTCACGGTGTGCGTCGTCACGCTGCCTCGGCCGGAGAGGTCTTCGCCGATGTCGCTGCCGAGACCGATGACGAACGCTTCTGCGGACTCGAATTGACGCACCTGCAATTCGCCGCCGACCGAGCCGCACAGCTTGGCTACAAAGAACGTCACGCCGCCGGCAAAGCTGTTCGCGTTTTCCCGTTCGCGTTGGAACCGTTCCCGCTGCCGTTCGCGTAATGCGCACGGCCGATCTTCGATGATTCAAACCGTGCGTGAGCCAGCTTCAAAAACTGTCTCACGCACGGTTTTTTATTTCAGCGGCAGCAGCTTGATGTTCTTGAACCAGCAGTCGCTGCCGTGGTCTTGCAGACCGATGTGGCCTTTGCGCGGGTGAGTCTTGTAAGCCACATCGAACTTGTGGGCCGAACCATCCGAGCGCTTGTTGGGTTCAGGCCACTCGTCAAAATTCATGCGTGAGACCAGCTCGCCGTTGACTTCCACGCTCAGCAAGTTGCGGTCGCTGGTGACGACGATGTGATTCCACTCGCCGACCGGCTTCATCGCATTCTTGGTCGGCTTCACGAGGTCATAGATCGCGCCGGTGTCGTGAAACTCGGCAGTCTTGGTGTCGTCGATGGCGATCTCGATGCCATTGAAGCCGACATCTTTGCCCGGCCGAGGTGCCAGCGGAAACGTTCTCACGAAGATCCCGCTGTTGCACTTCGGGCTGATCTTGAAGTCGAGCGACAGCTTGTAATTCTCCCAAGCCTTCTCCGTCGTGAGCATGTAATCGCACGGGTGCGGATTCAGGCTGCCGTCCTGCACATGCTTTTCGGCCAGCGGTTTTTCCTTGGGCGACATCCAGCCTTTCATCGACTGGCCGTCGAAGAGCAACAACCAGCCGTCCTTTTTCTCTTGGTCGGTCAGTGCGTTATCAGCCGCGAGCGTCCACGAAGAGACAACCATCAGGACCACGACCGCGAGCAGTGTGATGCGTTTCATAGTGTCCAGCCTTTGCGATATTCGATGTGGGTGAATTCATTCACGTTTGGAGCATTCTTGACCTTGAGGTTCTGGCTGTCCCATTCGAGTCGCGTGCCGGGGCTGCGCATCGAGAGAACACCGAGCAGCACCGTCTCGGTCATTGGGCCGGAGTAGTTGAAGTTATCGACTGGCTGCGTGCCTCCTTTGCAGGCTTGATACCACTCCTCGTAGTGGCCGGGCGAGCGATCCATTGTCTTCGGCACGGCTTTGCCTTGTTCCTGCAATTCGTCGGGCAAGAGCTGAGGCATCCCGCCATGCGAGCCGTGATACATCTTCCCCTTGCTGCCGACGTAGAGCACGCCATTGCTCGGCAGACGTTGGCCGCCTGACATCTCGGCCGGAGTCGGAGGCATCAAGCCCCCTTCGTACCAGGTCATGGTCACTGGAGGCAGTTTCTTGCCAGCGTGATCGCGTGCCGGGAATTGATACGTCACGATCGCGGCGATGGGGAACATCTCGAAGTTAAGTTTGTTGTCCGGCAAGAGTGTGCCATCGTGGGTGGTCGTCGATTCGACGGACGTTGGTGCTCCAAGATTCAACGCCCACACCGGATGGTCGATGATGTGGCAACCCATGTCGCCGAGTGCTCCAGTGCCGAAGTCCCACCAGCCGCGCCAGGCGAATGGCGCGTAGGCCGAGTGATACGGTCGTTCTTTAACCGGCCCCAGCCAGAGATCCCAATCCAACGAGGCAGGGCAGGGGGGCGTGTCGGTCGGACGGCCGATCCCTTGCTTCCACAATCGGCCCGCGCGGTCCGACCAGACATGCACCTCGCGGACGTCGCCGATGACGCCGGCTTGAATCCACTCATTCGTCAGCCGTGAGCCTTCGCTGGCGTGACCTTGATTCCCCATCGACGTCACGACTTTCGCCGCGCGAGCCGCCTTCGTCAGTTCACGGCATTCGTGCAGCGTGTGAGTCAGCGGCTTCTGAACGTAGACGTGTTTGCCCGCTTTGATCGCGGCCATCGCGGCGACGGCGTGAATGTGATCCGGCGTGCCGACCGAGACCGCGTCGATGTTCTTGGCCTCCTTGTCGATCATCACGCGAAAATCTTTGTAGCGCGTCGCTTTCGGATGAGCATTGAACGTCCCGGTCGCACGGGCATCATCGACATCGCATAGCGCCACATAATTCGCTCCGAGTTTCGTCAGCGTCGCGATGTCGCCGCCCCCCATGCCGCCGCAGCCGATGCCGGCGATGTTGACTCGTTCGCTCGGCGGAGTTTGTCCCTGCCCTCCCAGAACATGTCGTGGCACGATCGTGAAACTGAAGGCACTCGCAGCCGTCGCGGCAACAAACGCTCGGCGAGAAGTTTTTCGTTCGCTCATGGCGGCTCCTGGATCGAGAAGGAGATCGTGAAGACTCAACAGTCACAGGACTCTCGCCGCGACCGTTGCTCCTCGTCAACCATTAAAGCCTCCAACGACCCCGCGTCGGTGGAGCGACGATTGGATAGCTAACGCGACATCCGCCCGAGCGCACCGTCTCCACCGACCCTGTGTCGGTGGGACGACGACTGACCAGCTAGCGAGTCGTTGCTTCCACTGACGCAGGGTCGGTGGAGAGCTTGTTGAATTCCGAGTTCTCACGGCTAGCCGATCAGTCTTCGCTCCACCGACGCGGGGTCGGTGGAGGCGACTCATCTTTGCGAATCGCCGCCGTGATCGCAGTCGCGATGCGGCCGGCCAGAGGATTGACGAGTCCTTTTCCGTTCGGATGCACACGGTTGCTGAGGAAGACGAAAAACAGATCGAGTTCCGGGTCGATCCACAACACGGTCCCCGTGAACCCACCATGTCCGAACGCCGCGTCTGAAAATGCTTCGGCTCGATTCGATGAGTATGCCGTTCGCTTATCCCAGCCGAGTCCGCGTATGCCGCTCGACACGCGATAGTCGCGGGTCATCGTCGCAACCGTCTCCGCTGAGAGAATTCGCACACCGTTGTACTCACCTCGGCCAAGCATCATCTGGGCATAAACGGCGACATCTTCGGCCGTCGAGAACAACCCCGCGTGTCCTGCGACACCGTCGAGTTTGAACGCTCGCGGATCGTGAACCTCACCTTGCATCCATTTGCCGTCACGTTGTTCGGTCGGCGCAGCTCGTGTTCGCAGTTTCTCATTCGGCAAGTAGCCGGTCGCCGTCATGCCGAGCGGCCGAAAGATTTTCTCTTGCGAAAACTCATGCACGTTCTTGCCGCTGACTCGCCGCACGATCTCGCCAAGTAAAATGAAATTCACGTCCGAGTACACGAACTTCAAGCCGGTTGGGTTCAGGAGTTTCAGTGAGATGATGCGCCGCATCGCGACTTCCGGCCCGTCGGCGTAATCCGCAATCGAGTTATCGGCGAGCAACCCGCTCTGATGAATCAACAAGTCCTGAATCGTGATGCGGTCTTTGTCGTTGACGGCGAACTCTGGGATCAACGTCGCGACCTTGTCACTCAGCCGAAGTTGGCCCCGTTCAACAAGCAGCATGATGCTGGTCGCGGTTGCCATCGGTTTGGTGATCGAGGCCATGTCGAACACGGTGTCGGTGGTCATCGCCAGTTCGCTCGGCTGAAGCTGCTTTTGACCATACTCCTTGAGAAACGCGATCTTGCCGTGCCGCCCAACGCAAACCACGCAGCCCGGCATCTTCTTTTGAGCCAAACCCTCAGCGACGATTTCGTCGATCTGCTGCAATCGCTGAGCATCCAGGCCAACCGCTC
>JAYVQJ010000588.1:0-6992 GCA_043777235.1 Planctomycetia bacterium | reverse complement strand
GAACCGGGGCTAGCGCCGCGCGGCTGATTCTGGGACTTCGTATAAGAGTGAAGTTGTAAAACGAACCATTCAACCCCAAGGACTGGTAGTGTCCTATTTTCAATGTAGCCCGACGTCGCCGACGTCGGGAATAGCCGACGTCGGCGAAGTCGGCCTACAAATGAGGACACTACCCAAGGGCTCACGCCATGAATTGGACAATGTCTGCACCTGCTCCTTCACGTTACGATTACGGCCCGCGAGGAATTTTCTATGAGCCGTCTTTGTTTCTGCTTCGTGATTGTTCTCGGCATCGTCAACGCTCAAGCGGCGACCAGCCACGCCCAACTCGTTCCGGAGATTGGCTACATCTACCCGTCGGGAGGCCAAGTCGGCATGACGGTCGATGTGACGCTCGGCGGTTACGACTGGACGCCGGACATGCAGCTCTTTGTGCATGACCCGCGCATCAAGTTGGAGATCGTCGGCACACCGTCGCCGGTGCTCGTGCCGGAGCCGCCGTATTGGTTCGGCTACAAAGCGCGCGGCATGGCATGGCCCTGCCCGCGCGAATTCAAAGCCAAGCTGACGATCCCGGCCGATGTCCCGCCGGGGCTTGTGAAGTGGCAAGTTGCGAATGCCAACGGGGCCTCGCCAGTTGAATCGTTCTACATCGGCAGCGTGCCTGAGATCTCGGAAGACACGAAGCGGAAGACGGCTCAAGTGCTCCCTGCGTTGCCGGTGACGATCTCTGGTCAGATTCGTCGCATCGAGGAGATTGATCGCTATCAATTCAAAGTCCCGAAGGCGGGGCCGGTGACGATCGAACTGCTCGCACGACGAATGAACTCGCCGCTGCACGGCATGATTCAAGTCCGCGACCCGAGCGGCAAAGTAGTGCTCGATGCGTCCGACTCCGAAGGCCGCGATCTGACGCTGACGATGATTGCTCTGGCCGACACGTCGTATGAACTCAAATTGCACGATCTCGACTTCGCGGGGGATCGCTCGTACGTCTATCGACTGACGCTGACTCCCGGCTCGCACGTCGTCGCGGCATATCCGGCTGCGGGGAAGCGCGGTGAGACTCGCAAAGTGGAGTTCCTCGGCATCGGACTCGCGACCGGTGGCCCAGAGTTGGAAACTGTCGCACGCGATGTTTCGTTCCCAGCCGCAGCCGATGTGAAATCGTTCGCGTACTCAGTTGAGACGCCGTTCGGAAACTCAAAGCCGGTCACGTTGCTTGTGTCTGATCTTGCCGAGCAAGTCAAAGCCGTCGGTGCCGCGACATCACCGCTCACCGCGCCCGGAGCAATCACCGGCAGCCTCGAAACTCGCTTCGGCTCCGATCAATTCACCGTCGATCTGAAGAAGGAAGACAAGTGGGAGATCAACGCTCAAGCCCGCGCGATCGGCTCGCCGCTGGACCTCGAACTGCAAGTGCTCGGCCCAGACGGCAAGCAAATCGCGACGAGCGATGACGTGCCAGGAACAACCGACGCATCACTCTCACTCGTCGTCGCGGTTGATGGTGCGCATCGCATCGTCGTCTCCGATCGCTCCGGCAAGAGCGGTTCGCGCGCGGCGAACTATCGGCTGAGCATCGAGCCGCCTCGCCCCGATGTCTCGTTCACGATCCCGGTTCAACTGCCGATCGTCATCGGCACGCCCGGCAAGCTGGCGATCAAAGTCGTTCGCGACGGAGGATTCGACGGCCCGATCCCGCTCACGCTAGCCGGACTGCCGGTTGGTGTGACTGCTCCGCCCGACTTGGCGATCCCGGAGAAGAAGAACGATCTCGTGATCGACCTGACCTGCGCCGCGGATGCTCCGGCCAACGCGAGCCTCTGCACGATCACCGCCACTCCGACGCTCAACGGTCAGCCATCGCCGCGCAAAGCCGGAACGATTTTGTTAGCGACGACGATGAAGCCGCGACTCAAGCTCACGCCAGAAGGACTCGACGACGTCAGCAAAGTGCATCGAGGCAGCACGCATCTCTTCCCGTTCAAGATCGAACGGCTCGAAGGTTATGTGGGTCCGATCACTCTCGAAATGACCGCGAAACAGCAACGGCATCGGCAAGGACTCAGCAGTGACGAGATGATCGTCCCACCCGAAGTGGTGCGTGCCGAGTACCCGATCTTCGTCCCCGAGTGGATGGAGACGACGAAGACCAGCCGCATGATTATCAACGGAGCCGTGAAGGTCGCCGACCCGAAAGGGAACGTCCGCACGCTGCTACAACGCCAAGAACTCCGCGTCGGCATTCTTCCCGAAGGCGCGTTGATGAAGCTCAGCCACTCGGCCGGCGAACCGACTGCAACGCTTGGCGGTGAAGTCCGCATCCCGCTCTCGTTGTCGCTCGCCTCGGAACTGCGCGATCCCATCAAGATCACCGTGATGCCATCCGAGTCGCAAACCAACTTGCTCTCTGCTGACCCAGTTCAGTTGTCCGCCGGCCAGAAGGAAACAACGTTCGTCATCAAACTGTCGGCCGATGCTCAACTCGCCGGCGAACAGACAGTCGTGATCCGAGCGTCCACGCTTCGCAACGGCTACCCGGTCATTTCCGAAACAACGGTGCTGCTGATGGTGAAGGCGGCGCAATGATTTATTGAGGTCGTTTCATGTGAAGCTGTCGAGCGCGACAAGTTACTCAAACTGAGCGGTTTTGTTTTTGTCCCGACAGGGACACTCGAAAATAGCCCAGCACTTCAGTGCTGGGTTGACGATTCTTCTGGTCCTTTTGAGTCCCGTTAGGGACGACAGACGACACGGCTATCTTTCGTCCCTAGCGGGACTCAAAAACCGCTCAGGTTGACTACTTAGCGGCGTGTCTCTCACGCCAGAATTTCCTGAATGACGTGGCCATGCACGTCGGTCAGGCGGCGAGGGATGCCGTTGTGGTAGAAGCTGAGCCGTTCGTGATCGAGGCCCAGCAGGTGCAACGCCGTCGCGTGCAGGTCGTAGCTGTAACAGGGATGCTCGGCCGCTTGCCAGCCGAGGTCGTCGCTGGTGCCGTAGCTGGTGGCTCCGCGAATGCCTCCGCCGGCGAGCCATGCGGTGAAGACGCCGGGGTTGTGATCGCGTCCCTTTTGCGAGCCTTGCATGAACGGCTGCCGGCCGAATTCGGACGTGCAAATGATGAGCGTCGAATCGAGCAGTCCGCGTTGCTTCAGATCGGCGATCAGCGCGCTGGCTCCGGTGTCGAGCACTCGGCCCCAGTAGCCGTGATCGCGGACGATGTCTTCGTGACTGTCCCAATTCGGCCGAATCTTTTTCGACGACGTGTTCTCCGCGCCGCAAAAAATTTGTACGAAGCGGACGCCGCGCTCAACGAGTCTTCTCGCGAGCAAGCACTGACGCCCGAACGGCCCGACGTCGGCATCATCGAGTTCATACGGCTTGAGAGTCGCCTCGCTCTCGCCCGTTAGATCGACCGCTTTGGGAGCACTCAATTGCAACCGCGCCGCTAACTCGTAGGCCGCGATGCGTGCTTCGAGCAAAGAGTCTCCACGCCGTTCCGCATGAGCGACATTGAGCGTTCGCAAGAACGCGCGGCCGTCTCGTTCGGTATCGGGCGAAACGGCTCGATCGGCGGGCGGAAAGAGATCGGCAATCGGAGGTCGCTCGGCCGAAGTCTCGAGGACCGTCCCTTGATGTACCGCCGGCAGAAAGCCTGCCGCCCAATTCGCCAATCCGCCGGGAGGCAGTCCGCGTGTGTCAGGCAGCACGACGAACGCGGGAAGGTTTTCGCTTTCGCTTCCCAGCCCGTACGTCACCCACGCCCCCATGCTCGGAAAGCCGGGGCGGATGAAGCCGCTGTTGGCCATGAACATCGCCGGCCCATGCAACGCCGACTTGCTCTGCATCGAATGAATGAACGCCATCTCGTCGACATGGCTTGCCAAGCGCGGAAACAAATCGCTGATCGACCGACCGCACTCGCCGTGCTGACGAAACTTCCAAAAGCTCTTCGAGTAATTGCCGCCGATCCCGGCAAACGTCTGCTTCCCCAACTCCGCGTCGAATGCCTCGCCATGTCGTCGCACAAGCTCCGGCTTATCATCCCACGTATCGACATGACTAAGACCACCGGGACAAAAGATCTGAATCACGTTGGTCGCCTTCGCGGCGAAATGCCCCGGCCGACTCGCAAGCGGACTCTTCGGCGGTGTCCCATCGGCGGCGAGCATCGACGCCAGCGCAACTCCGCCCAGTCCGCCACCGAATTCCCAAAGGAACTCGCGGCGAGAGCGCGGAGCGACGGACTGCCTAAAGTCGTGCGACATCATTGAGCCAAGCTTTCGTTGCATCGTTGGCACGCTATCTTTCTCCGCAGTCCATCGCCAGCCAGCAGAATTTTGTGGCTCTCCGCCATCGGTGTTGAAATGCGTTGATGAGCCGGAACGCGCTAGCGTCCGGTTCGAGAGTCGATCGAAATTCCGAACCGGACGCTAGCGCGTTCCGGCTGATTGAGTCGATCAACACAAATGCCGGAGAGCCACTTTTGCATGAGAGTCCGCGCCCCTGTTTTGTAAGAGGTGAATCACGATGAGCGTCTGTTTGAGATTGGTGACGGGCCTGCTGGTGGTTTGGTCGGCCAGCGCCAGCGTGACGGCCGCCGACGTGAAGACTCGGCCCAACGTGTTGTTCTTGTTCGCGGACGATATGCGAGCCGACTCGATCGCCGCACTCGGAAATCCGACGGTGAAGACGCCGAACCTCGACACGCTCGTAAAGCGCGGGCTCGCGATGCGGAATGGATATTGCCTCGGAGGCAATTCCGGAGCCGTCTGCACGCCAAGCCGCAACATGCTGCTCTCCGGCAACGCCTACTTTCGCTGGAAGGATTTCGCACCGCCGAACAATCCTAAGCAGAAGGGAGCAATCTCACCTGGCGACGGCCCGAACTTTCCGTTGTCGATGAAGGACGCGGGATACTTCACCTATCACCACGGCAAGAAGGGGAACACCGCTCCGCTGATCCAAGCCAAGTTCGACGTCAACAAATACTTGGCCAACGACGAAGCCGAACGCCAGAGCGGCGAGCCGGGACGTGAAATCGTCGATGACGCGATCTCGTTTCTGCGCGAGCGGCCGGCCGATGCGAAGCCGTTCTTCATGTACCTCGCGTTCGGCAATCCTCACGATCCGCGAGTTGCCTCGCAAAAATATCTCGACCAGTACGACCGCGACTCGATCCCCCTGCCCAAGAATTTTCGGCCGGTGCATCCGTTCGACAACGGCGACATGACCGTGCGTGACGAGAAGCTCTTGCCGTGGCCGCGCACCGAAGCGGACGTCCGCCGCACGTTGCACGAGTACTACGCGACGATCACTGCTCTCGATTTCCACATCGGCCGGCTGCTGGAGTCGCTCCGCAAATCGGGACAGCTCGACAACACGATCGTGCTCTTCTCGGCCGATCAAGGCATCGCAGTCGGCAGCCACGGGTTGCTCGGCAAGCAGAACTTGTACGACGTCGGCATGAAGTCGCCACTGATCTTCGCCGGCCCCGGCATCCCGCACGGCGAGAGTGACGCGCTGGTCTATTTGCTCGACATCTATCCGACGATTTGCGATCTCGTCGGAGCCGCACTTCCTGAGAAGATCGACGGCCTCAGCTTCAAGCCCGTTCTGACCGGCCAGTCGAAAGTGGCGCGGGGCGAGTTATTCCTCAGCTATCTCAGCATTCAGCGAGCGTTCCGCGACGAACGATGGAAACTGATCCGTTATCCGCAGGTCAACGTCACGCAGTTGTTCGACCTGCAATCCGATCCCGACGAGATTCACAACCTCGCGGACGATCTCGATCAGCGTGTGCGAGTACAGACGATGTTGGCGCGGTTAAAGGAATCACAACCAACGTGGGGCGACACCGCGCCGCTGACCGTTGCGAATCCGAGACCAGCCAAGTGGTCGCCACCCGAAAACCAGAAGTAGTTCGGACGCCTACGTCCGAACCGACGACTGACCGGACGTGGGCGTCCGGTCTACAAACCGCACGCCTCGCGCCGACGAGAAACCCCAACGAGAACAGAACTCATGACTGACATTCAACGCTTCGGAGTGACCCGCCGCTGGTCGGACGCCGTCGTGTATCAAGGGACCGCGTACTTCGTCGAAGTCCCGGACGACATGACTCAAGACGTGCGCGGGCAGATCATGCAGGTGCTGCATCAAATCGACGAGCGGCTGAAACTCTTCGGCAGCGATCGCACGCGACTGCTGCAAGTCTTGATCTATCTGCCGAACCTCACCGACGCGGCGATCCTCAATCCTCTGTGGGACGACTGGGTTCCCACCGGCCACGCCCCCGCGCGAGCCTGCGTCCAAGCCGCGCTCGGGCATCCCGACTGCAAAGTCGAGATGGTCATCACAGCCGCTGCCGGCTGAGTGCGAGTCGAATCGAATCCTTCGACGACTTCATCGAACCGTGATGAAGTCGTTGTGATTCAACAGTGTCTGTACGAGATTCGTTCTCGCCAGAGACTCTGGGTTCGGGCGATTCTTGGATCGAGCCAGGGCGGTCATGCGAGTCAGCAGATCGGCCATCGTGGCTTGTTCGTCGGGAGTCGGTTCGACGGAGAGCACGGTCACGAAGGCGGTGCGGAGGAAGTCCGAGTCGGACGAGTTGGGACGAGCGGTCGCGATGCGTTCCGCGATCTTGCTGGCCATCGCGGTGGCGAGCGGGCTGTTCTCCAGCGCGAGGGCTTGTTGTGGGACGATGCTCTCGGCTCGGCGGTAGCAGTCGAGCACGCTGGCGTCGTCGAAGGTCGAGAGGAATTTCTGGTGGTCGTTGTGCGAATGCACGAAGTACAGACTGCGGCGGCGTGAGGCTTCGTCGTTGATCGCGATCGACGGGCCGCCGAGCGAGACGTCGAGTTCTCCGGCCAGCGACAGCAGGCTGTCGCGCACGATCTGAGCTTCCATGCGAACGGGGTTCATCCGCCAGTAGAAGCGGTTGTCGGGATCGGCGGCGTAGGATGGGCACTCTTGCCCGTCCG
>JAYVQJ010000587.1:0-6995 GCA_043777235.1 Planctomycetia bacterium | reverse complement strand
TCACGGTCTGAGGCGGAGCCTCGCTCGATACTCTGGATTGAATCGGCCAGGACGACTTGCTGTTTCCGCCTCTAGCTACAGACGCGACGCAGCTTCCCGATATCCTCTGCTCATGTCGCACATCGAACTGCGAGGGGTTCGCGTCCACAACTTGAAGTCGATCGACCTCCGCTTGCCGCTGGGTAAGTTGATCGCGATTACCGGAGTCAGCGGAGCCGGCAAGAGCAGCCTCGCATTCGACACGCTCGTGGCCGAGGGACGGCGGCGGTACATCGAAACGTTTGCTCCGTCGGCTCGGCAATTCTTGGAGCGGATCGAACGGCCGGATGCGGATGCGTTGGAGAATCTTCCACCGGCTGTCGCGTTTCGCGCGGAGGCGTCATTCGATCAGCGTGCGACATTAGGGACGATCACAGAGACCGACGACTTGCTGCGGATGCTGTTCGCTCGGCTGGGGCGAGCGTTCTGTCCGCACTGCGAGACGCCGTTGGTCGCTCGCACGCCGGACGACGTGAGCCGCGAGCTGCATGCTCTGACCGAGGGAACGAAGTTCGTGATTGCGTTTCCGTCGGAGAAGAACGACGACGCGATTGCCAATTGGCGTCAGTTGGGATTCGTGCGGACGATCGAATTGGTGGAATCTCCGATTTCAAATCTCAAATCTGAAATTTCAAATCTCAAATCTGAAATCTCAAATCTCAAATCGGGAATGCTCGTCGTCGTTGACCGATTGATTGCAGGACGCACAGATGCCGCTCGCTTGTTGGAAAGCGTCGAACAAGCCTACTCGCACGGCGAAGATCGCTGCGTCGTGCTGACGGAATCCGGTGCTGCTGCTGCGGGAGCCTTTGAATGGGACGGTCGCAAGTGGGGGTCGTCGAGATACTCGCGGCGATTGGTTTGCGGGGCGTGCAACCGTGAGTTTCCGACGCTCGAACCGGACTTGTTCAATTTTGAGAGTTCGCTTGGTGCGTGTGCTCGTTGCAGCGGGTTGGGGCGAATCGCGTCGCCAGGGACGATGGCGGCGAAGTTAAAACGCTCGATGATGCCGATGAACTCGGCGATGGTGGAATGCCCTGATTGCGGTGGCTCGCGGCTGAGTGCTGCGGGATGTTGTGTGCGATTGCCGCTTTGGAGGATGGGCACTCTTGCCCGTCAGAACGAAGGGACGGGCAAGAGTGCCCAGCCTACGATTGCCGCACTTCGCAACGTGCCGCTCACGGAGCTCACAGGGTTATTGGATGAGTTGGCGTCTTCAACCGAGCCAAGCGAGCGAACGCTTGTCGCGAACGTGTTCAGCGAGTTGTCGGCTCGACTGCGGATGTTGTTGGACCTCGGCCTGGGACATCTCACGCTGAATCGTTCGCCGCGCAGCTTGTCGCGAGGCGAACGGCAGCGAGCGCGGTTGGCCGGAGTGCTGGCGACCCGGTTGGACAACGCGCTGTATGTGCTCGATGAACCGTCGGGAGGATTGCATCCGCTTGATGCCCAGCGCGTGCTGATGGCGATACGGCGACTGCAACAGGCCGGGAACACTGTAATTGTCGTCGAGCATTCGCCGTCGTTCGTCGATGCGGTGGACGAAGTGATTGAACTCGGCCCCGGTGCCGGTCGCGAGGGCGGGAATGTTGTGAGTCAACGTCGCCGTCTCGCTCGGCGAGACGATGGCCGAACAGAGAACGACGCTGGTTGCGCGAACGAGGTTTCAGCGACGAATCACTCGCTGTCCGCGCTCGGCTTTCCTGTCGCGGAGCGACAGGGCTACGTTGTCGCGGAGCGACAGGGCTACGTTGTCTCGCTCGTAGGCGCGACGTTGCACAATCTGCATCGAGTCGATGTGACGATTCCGCTCAATCGGCTGTGTGTCGTCACCGGGGTTAGCGGCAGCGGGAAGAGTTCGTTGATCGAGCACACTTTGTATCCGGCGCTTTGCCAGCGATTCGGAATCGCGTGCGAGGTTGATCCGGTTGGCGAGTTCTCTGCGTTGTCCGGCGCGGAGCAGATCGAACAAGTTGTGTTTCTCGATTCGTCGCCGATTCGACGGTCGGCTCGTGCGAGTACGGCGACGATGCTGCATTTACTCGGCGATGTTCGGCGGCTGTTCGCTCAGACGACGGAAGCGAAGGTGAAGAACTTCACCGCTCGGCACTTCAGTTTCAACGCGAGCGACGGCGGACGATGTCCGCGTTGCCGAGGACTCGGCGCGGTCGAGATCGACATGCAATTCCTCGCGAACCTGACGGTTGTCTGCCCGGAGTGTCACGGCTCGCGGTTTCAGCGCGAGTTGCTGGACTGCAAGCTGCGCGGACTGTCGATCGCCGAGGTACTCAACCTCTCGGCCGACGAGGCGTTCACATTCTTTCGAGGTCAGCCGCAACTACAACGGCGGCTGAAATCGGTGAAGGATGTCGGGCTGGGCTATCTGCCGCTCGGCCAATCGGCGAGCACGCTGTCGCGTGGCGAATGTCAGCGGTTGAAGCTCGCCACGCTGCTGGCGAATCGTTCGCGAAAGCGGACACTGTTCCTGATGGATGAACCGTGCATCGGCCTGCATGCGCGCGACATCGCGGTTTTGTTAAAGTGCTTTCGCCGACTGATCGAAGTCGGCCATTCGCTGATCGTGATCGAGCATCGGCCGGAGTTCATCGCGGCGGCCGATTGGTTGATTGAACTCGGCCCCGGCGCGGGTGATGCGGGAGGCAGGATCGTGTCGGCGGGCCATTTCAAGTAACCCGAAGCGTCAGCGAGGGCAAACGCTTCAACACACATCGTCGAATGAGTGTCATCTGGCAACGATTGTCGGTAGACGCTCGCCCTCGCTGACGCTTCGGGTTACTTTGTCGGCGATGCTTTTGAAGATACCCGCCCATGAAAGACAATAGTGACTCGACTGCAATTACCACTGAAGCGGCGCTATCTGGTTCGGTTTGATCCGAAACGGGTGCCGCATGTGTTTGCCGATGTGCTGGTGATTGGCGGCGGGATTGCCGGCATTCGGGCGGCGCTGGCGGTTGATCCGCGACTGACGACGGTGGTGGTCACAAAAGATGCGCTCAATCAATCGAACAGCGCGTACGCTCAGGGAGGAATCGCGGGGGTGCTCGATCCGCTGGACGATGTGGCAAATCATGCGTCGGACACGATGTCGGCGGGCAAGGGGTTGTGTCACGAATCGGTTGTCAACATGGTCGTGCAGGAAGCTCCCGAACGGATTCGCGAACTGGTCACGTTCGGGGCAAACTTCGATTTGAAAAACGGCGAGATCGCGCTGACGCAAGAGGGAGGGCACAGTCATCGTCGAGTGGCTCATGCACTTGGCGATGCGACGGGCAAGGAAGTCATGCGAGCGATGATCGCTCGTGTCCGTTCGGCGGAACACGCACAAGTTTGGGAGCAGACGGCAACGCTCGACTTATTGACTCACGAAGGAGTTTGCCGCGGCGCGATCGTTTGGAACGCTCAGCACGGAAAGACGCTGGTGTGGGCCAAGCAGACGATTCTTTGCACCGGCGGGGCAGGGCGGCTGTATCGCGAGACGACCAATCCGGACATCGCGACGGCCGACGGTCACGCACTCGGCTTTCGAGCGGGGGCCGAACTCCGCGACATGGAGTTCATGCAGTTTCATCCGACGGTGCTGTACATCGCGGGCAGCTCGCGGCATCTCATCAGCGAGGCGGTGCGCGGCGAAGGAGCGTATCTGCGCGATTGCTTCGGGCATCGCTTCATGGGGGACTATCACGCTTCGCTGGAACTCGCCCCGCGCGACGAGGTCAGCTTGGCGATTACTCGGCAGATGGAGAAGACGAAGCACTCGTGCGTGTATCTGGACCTGACGCACTTACCGAAGCCGTTGATTCGAGAACGTTTCCCGCACATCGGTCGCGTCTGTGCCGAGTTCGGTTTGGACATCACGGCCGATCAAATCCCGGTGCGGCCAGGGGCGCACTACATGATCGGTGGCCTGACGGTGGACGTCGATGGCCGTACAACGCTTCCTGGTTTGTGGGCCGCTGGTGAAGTGACGTCGTCGGGTCTGCACGGCGCGAATCGGCTGGCCTCGAACAGCTTGCTCGAAGGTTTGGTTTATGGATTGCGATGCGGACGTGGTGCGTCGGAGCTTGCTCTGGCTCAGTCCGACAGCTTTGCCGCGTTTCCGGTTCGAGCAGACGGACCTCAGGACACGAAAGAGGACCACGACCTCAATCTGACCGACCTGACGAACTCGTTGCAGAGCCTGATGGGCCGGCACGTCGGGATCACTCGCAATGCCGCGGGCTTGAAAGAGGCACTGACGCAGATCGACTTTTGGAATCGTTACGTTTCGACCCGCGAGTTCACGCAGCTCAAAGGTTGGGAATTGCAGAACCTGTTGCTGATCGCCCGCCTGATGGCGACCGCCGCCGCCACTCGCACCGAAAGCCGGGGCGTTCACTTCCGCGACGATTTTCCGCTGACCGATCCGTTGCAAGCGCAGCACATCGCGCTCGCAGCGTCGTGAGAAGGACGCGCTGTTTTGGGTAGCACAGCTTGTTTCAAGCTGTGTGCGCAGCACCGGAAATCTGAAGTTGACGCTCCATTACCAATCAACGCTTTTTTCACAAACAACGCGATCGCTAAGTTTCCAGTGCCTTCGGCACACAGCTTGAGGCAAGCTGTGCTACCCGTTTCTTCGATAGGTCGACCATGCTGTTGGAAGTGCTGCAACGTTACTGGGGCTACGACGGGTTTCGACCTCTGCAAGAAGAGGCGATGCGCAGCGTGCTCGAAGGACGCGACTCGGTCGTCGTGCTGCCGACGGGCGGCGGCAAGTCGCTGTGTTACCAGGCTCCGGCCATGTGCCTTGAGGGTTTGGCCGTCGTCGTCTCGCCGCTGATCTCGCTGATGAAGGATCAGGTCGATGCGCTCGTGTCGAACGGTATTCCGGCCGCGTTCGTCAACAGCTCGCAGACGGGTGCCGAGCGGGCGCGAGTCGCCGAAGAGATTCGAGCCGGACGGATCAAGCTGTTGTACGTCTCGCCGGAGAAGCTCGTCCAAGATCGGATGATCGACTTCTTGAAGAGCGTCAACGTCACGACGTTTGCGATCGACGAGGCTCATTGCGTCAGCGAGTGGGGGCACGATTTCCGGCCGGAATACCGGCAGCTTCATCTGCTGCGAGCGAACTTCCCGAACATCGGCTTATACGCTTACACGGCGACGGCGACTGAACGTGTGCGACACGACATCGCTAAATCGCTGGAACTGCGCGAGCCGGAGATTCTTGTCGGGTCGTTCGACCGGCCGAACCTGATTTACAAAGTTGAGCGCCGCAAGAGCGGACTCGGTCAAGTTCGCGAAGTGCTCGGCCGGCACAAAGGGGAATCGGGCATCATCTACTGCACGACGCGCAAGGATGTTGATGCGCTGTCGCTCGAACTCAACGGACAGGATTTCCGCACGAAGCCGTATCACGCCGGCATGTCGGACGACGATCGGCATCGCCATCAGGACGACTTCATCGAGGATCGCTGCGAGATCATCGTCGCGACAGTCGCGTTCGGCATGGGGATCGACAAATCGAACGTGCGATTCGTGATTCATTACGGGATGCCGAAGTCGCTCGAAAGTTATCAACAGGAAAGCGGCCGAGCGGGACGCGACGGACTCGAAGCCGATTGCGTGCTGCTGCATTCCGGCAGCGAGTACATCCGCTGGCAACGGATGATCGAAGAGTCGCCCCCCGGTTCCGCGCGCGAGGCGGCGGTTGAGTCGCTCGAAGCGATCTCAAAATTCGCGACTGGTGCGAATTGCCGGCATCGAGCGCTCGTCAATTACTTCGGCCAAGACTTGCCGGCCGAGCAGGCCGAATCGTGCGGAGCGTGTGACGTCTGTCTCGGCCAGTTGGACCTCGTCGAGGACGCGCAAGTCATCGGTCAGAAAATTCTGTCGAGCGTCTTCCGTCAGGATCAGCGGTTCGGTGGCGACTACACGGCGCTGGTTCTCAAAGGCTCGCAGGATCAGCGCATCCTGCAAAACGGACACGACAAGCTCAGCACGTACGGGCTGTTGAAAGAGATCGCGCAGAAAACGATCCGCGATTGGATCGAGCAACTCGTCGGGCAAGGCTTTCTCAAGAAGGACGGTGAGTTCAACGTCCTCAAGCTGACGCCGACCGGCTGGCAACTGATTAAGGGCGAATTGACTCCGAAGCTGTTGCGGCCCGCGGCGACCACGAAAGAGAAACGCAAAGCCGCCGTCATCTCCGACTCTTGGGACGGAGTCGATCGCGGATTGTTCGACGCGCTGCGCGAACTTCGTCACGCGAAGGCCGCGGCTCTGAGCGTTCCGGCCTACATCGTCTTCGGCGACACTGCGCTGCGCGACATGGCTCGGCGACGGCCGACGACGCTGGCGGGGTTTCGCTCGGTCAAAGGAGTCGGCGACAAGAAGCTCGCTGACTTCGGGCAGGAGTTCATCACCTGCATCGCGCGGTTTTGCGAACAACATCAGATCGCGACCGATACCGTACCGCCCGATCCGAACTTCCGTGTGACAATTGCGTCATCGGAATCGAATGAGGACGACGGCGAGAACGGCCCGACTCTGTCGGCTCGCGCCGCGTTCCGATTGTTTCGCGAGGGGAAGTCGGTGCAAGAGGTCGCCGACACCATGTCTCGCGCGGCTTCAACAGTCTCCGGCTATCTCGGAGAATTCATCCGTCATGACGGAGTCACCGACGCCTCGCCGTGGGTGCCGGCCGAACTGATCCCGCGCATCGAAGCTGCCGCTCGGAAGCACGGATTCGAGAAACTGCGACCGATCCTCGACGAACTGGGCGGCGAAATTCCTTACGAACTCATTCGCCCGGCCGTCGATTGCCTGCGCGTGCGGATGCACTTCGGCGATGACGCCTCGTAATACGGATCGCAAGAAATCACTGCGCGTTTGCCCGTTCGGCTCGTCACGCGGAGCGGTGACGGCTACGTAGCCATCATCGCTCCGCGTGATGAGCC
>JAYVQJ010000586.1:0-6996 GCA_043777235.1 Planctomycetia bacterium | reverse complement strand
TCACCAGCGACAACGGCCCGTGGTACGGCGGCAGCTCCGGCGGCCTGCGCGGCATGAAAGGGAGCAGTTATGAGGGCGGTTATCGCGTGCCGTGTATCGCTCGCTGGCCGGGTCGCATTCCGAAGGGGCACGTCAGTTCGCAGCCCGCCGTGATGATGGATTTGTTTTCGACGGTGCTAAAAGCGACTCACGTCGATCTGCCGAAGGATCGCGTCATCGACGGTCGTGACATTTTTTCGTTGTTCACGTCGGATGCACCCAGTCCGCATGAATTCGTACTTGGCCATCAAGGGGACAAGATCGCGACGATCCGGGATGCACAGTGGAAGTTGCACGTCCTGAAGCCGAACGATCGCAAAGAGAAACTCGAAGCCGACGGCCGCTGGCTCGACCCGCGCGGGCCGGACGGCGTGACGATCCTCGCTCCGTATGAACAACATCAGCCAACGGACTATCCTGGCCTCCGCACCGGCGACGCCGCGAAGCCGATGCAACTGTTCGACCTGCAATCCGACCCCGGCGAGCAACACGACATCGCGGCTCAGCACCCCGATGTCGTCGAGCGATTGAAGAAACTGTACGACAACGTCGCGAAGGGAAACTGACTCGTGCTCACTCGGATTTATCTCGACAACAACGCAACGACTCGGCCGTGGCCGGAGGTCATCGAGACCGTCGCGAACCACTTGCAAAACAGCTACGCGAATCCCGGCAGTCGACATGCCGAAGGCCGGCAAGCTCGCAAGGTGTTGGAGTCTTCGCGCGAAACGATCGCGTCGATTCTTGGTGCTCAACCGGACGAAGTCATCTTCACCAGCGGCGGCACCGAAGCGTCGAACCTCGCGCTGTTCGGGGCGGCCTTGTCGATGACTCCCGGCACGATCGCCCTGACCGCCGGCGAACATCCCGCCACGATGGAAGCCTGCAAGTCGCTCATGCCGCGTGGCTGGGAGCTGTCGCTTCTACCCGTCGATCGCGAAGGACGATTGCTCCCTTTGGAGTGCGGGGTGTCAGCCCCGCTTTGGATCGTTCGTCTCAAACTCGCAACCGTCATTCTCGCTCACAACGAGACCGGCGTGATTCAAGACGTGCAACCGCTGACATCGCTGTGCCGTGAACGCGGTGTCTTCTGTCACATCGACGCTGTGCAAGCCGTCGGCAAGATTGAGGTCAACTTCGCGGAACTCGGCGCGACCTCGTTGGCATTCGGTGCTCACAAGTTTCACGGCCCGCGCGGTATCGGCGGCTTGTTGCTGAAGAAGGGTGCGACGCTCGCGCCGTTCGAGTTCGGCGGACATCAAGAATCGGGTCGCCGGCCAGGGACCGAGATGGTGGCTCTCGCGGCCGGAATGGCAAAGGCACTCGAACTGTGGCATCGCGACCGGCACGAACGGACGGCTCGTTTGAGAATCCTGCGCGATCGGCTGGAAGCGGGGTTACTCGATCATTGCCCGTGGGCGGTCATCAATGGCTCGCGCGAACATCGCTTGCCGAACGCGCTCAACATCGCGTTCCCCGGCCTCGACGGCGAAGCGATCCTCGTCAACTTGGACCTCGAAGGAATCGCCTGCTCGCTGGGCAGCACCTGCGCGAGCGGCTCCGCCGAGCCCGCACCGGCACTCGTCGCGATGGGTGCTCCGCCGGAAGTTTACAAAGCGTCGGTGCGATTCACGGTCGGCTTGGAAAACACGCTCTCCGAAATGGACGAGGCGGTCGAACGGATCGCGCGAGTGATTGCTCGGCTGCGAAAGTAGCCCTGTCGCTCCGCGACAGGAAAGCCGAAC
The DNA here is from genome assembly GCA_043777235.1 of Planctomycetia bacterium. GTDB lineage: Bacteria > Planctomycetota > Planctomycetia > Planctomycetales > Planctomycetaceae > SXKJ01. Next base: position 5,212 of record JAYVQJ010000586.1, on the reverse strand, counting down.
GCGGATCGCGGCTGGCGGTTTCTCGCGATTTCCTCGCGGCATCGAGAGCCAAATCACGTTCGGCAATTCCTCTCGCGGAGCGAGAGGGCTACTTTAGAGCGATCATGTCCACACCACTTCCCGCCGCTGGTGCCTCGCGACCGACTCGGAACGAGTTGCGTTGCCTGATCGCGTTGCTGGTTCTCGCTGCTCTGCTGCGGGTTGGCGTCATCTGCTGGAAGCCCGAATCGCTCGCTGAAGACCGCGACCTGTATTGGGGGATCGCCAATCAATTGGTGACCAACCGCACGTTTGCGAATCCGGAGTGGGGGAATCCGACAGCGTATCGGCCGCCGCTTTACCCGATCTTGCTTGCGGGAATTCTTTGGGTCGGAGGAGGCGTGAAACTGCTTGCTGTTGTTCAAGTGGTACTTGGCGTGGCAACAACGTGGCTGACTTGGAAGCTGGGCCGCAAATTGGGACTCAACAGGAGTTCGTTGGTTGCTGCCGCATTCGTCGCGTTGAATCCGCTGCTGATTCAGATGACCGCAATGGCGATGACCGAAACGCTGTGCGCTTTCTTGTTGGTTGTGCTGATGCTGTGCGTGGTGGATCGCCACAAGTCAGATTTGCGTGAGCGGATTGGTGTATTATTTGGGCTTACGGCCGTTTGCCGACCGACGGTATGGGCCTTCGCCGTCTTGTTTGCGATTGTGAGTGTGATCGGATTACTCCTGCCAAAAGCGCAGAAGTCTCGCCGGTCAATTGGCTCGGTCTTGCGCGACTGGTTGGTGATCTGCATCGCATGCAGCGTCATCATCGTGCCGTGGGGATTTCGGAACGATGCAATCATGTTTGAGTTCGTCGTGACGACAACTCATGGCGGTTACACGCTGTACTTGGGAAACAACGACGCAGTGTATGACGCGGAGATCGCACATCCGACGGATACTCCGTGGGACTCACGAGCGTGGCAAATGTCAGTTCCGCATCCTCACGTCGGAGAAGGTGCGGACTTGGAGTTGGTTCGTGACCGTTGGATGACGGATCACGCCAAAGAGTGGATTCGTCAGCATCCGCGCGAGTTCGTTGAGCTGTGTTGGCTGCGAGTGAAACGCTTCTGGAACATCATGCCGGGCGGTTCAGATGCCGGCTCTTTTCCGCGCGTTGTTCGCTGGGGAATGGCCATCTTCTTTTTGGCCGAGCTATCGTTGGCAGCGTACGGCCTGTGGCGACTGCGACGCGACGAGTGGCGAACGTGGTGGCCGTTGGTGTTGCTGGTCGTCAGCTTCGCGCTGGTGCATGTGGTTTATTGGAGCAACCTGCGGATGCGTGCTCCGGTCGAGCCGGTGTTGGCGCTGTTGGCGGCGCGAGGGCTCGTCATTAACCCGAAGCGTGAGCGAGGGCGGGCGCTTCACGCGACGTTGATCGAGAATCAACATTTGTGAAGCCTCTGCCCTCGCTCACGCTTCGGGTTACTGCGCCGCCAGGATTTCGCAATGGCAGACTCGCCCGGCTTGATTGACGCTGTCAGGTCCGGGCCGCGAATATCCGCCGCTTCGGAAAACCGTTTTGCTTGAGATCGCCGTCATTACTGAGGACTCCAATGTCAGAGACATCGTCGCCCGATTCACCGTCTGAGCCACATCGTTTGGAGGCGGCTCGCCTGGAGAAATTGCATCGGCTGGAAGCGCTGGGGATCGACCCGTGGGGACAGCGGTTTGATGGGCATGTGGCGATCGGCGTCGCTCGCGACAAGTGCCCGACCGAGTTCGGAACCGACGGCGAGACTGTTCGCGTGGCCGGCCGGATCATGCTGCAAAATGATCGGGGCAAGCTGAAGTTCTTCCACATTCAGGACGCGACCGGCCGCATCCAGTTGATGATCTCGATGAAGGACACGCCGGAGAAAACGTGGCAGGCGATCGAGCAGCTCGATCTTGGAGATCTCGTCGGAGTCGATGGCCGGCTGCGTCTGACGAAGACTGGCGAGAAGACGATCTTCGTCGAGCAACTCACGCCGCTTTGCAAATCGTTGGCGACACCGCCGGAGAAATTTCACGGGGCGAGCGACATCGAGATGCTCTTACGGCATCGCTACATCGACATGATCTACAACGAAGGAGTCCTCGACCGACTGCTGAAGCGGACCCGGATCATCACTTCCGTCCGAGCAACGCTCGCGGCTCAGGGGTACGTCGAGGCGGAAACTCCGGTGTTGCACGCGATCGCGGGTGGAGCGGCAGCGCGGCCGTTCATCACGCATCACAATGCGCTCGACATCAATCTGTATTTGCGAATCGCGTTGGAACTGCATCTCAAGCGGCTGATGGTCGGCGGCATCGAGCGGGTTTACGAGATCGGCCGCGTGTTCCGCAATGAAGGGGTCGATGCGACGCACAATCCCGAATTCACAATGATCGAGCTGTATCAAGCCTACGCGAATTACGAAGTGATGATGGATCTGTGCGAGCAAATTTGTCTCGACGCCTCGAAGGCTGCCGGCAATGAGTCGCTCGTGCTGCAATGGGGCGACAAGACGGTCGATCTGACTCCGCCGTGGAAGCGAGCGAAATACGGCGACCTGTTCCGCGAGCACGCTGGCTGCGACATGCACGATGCCGACGCGGTCCTGGCGAAAGCCAAGTCGCTGCATCTCGAAACGGCAGGCAAGCACCCGGACGTGCTGGTCAACGAAGTCTTCGAAGCGACGGTTGAGGACGCGCTCGTCGGCCCGGTGTTCGTCATCGACTACCCGGCCTCGATGTGCCCGCTGACGAAACGCAAGCAATCCGATCCGAGCATCGCCGAGCGGTTTGAACTTTTCGTTCACGGCTTGGAAATGGCGAACGCTTACACCGAGCTCAACGATCCACGTTTGCAAGAAGAGACCTTCCGCACGCAACTCGCCGGCCAAGCCGAAGAGGACTCGATGGCCAAGATGGACCATGAGTTCGTCTACGCTCTCAAGGTCGGAATGCCACCGGCTGGCGGCATGGGGATCGGCATTGACCGGCTGGTGATGCTGCTGACGAACACGAACACCATTCGCGACGTCATCGCTTTTCCGTTGCTCAAACCGGAATAGTCACCATCGCTCAATACGACTGGTCTGTCATCCCGATGAACAGTCGCAGAGGCTGGCCTTGCATTGAAAGAGCCAACGCTTCTTGCACCAGCGAATCGATGGTGTCTCGGTGGTAAGGGACCGGTAGGTGGCACCAGCAATCGACACACTGCACCTCGGAATTGGGAATGCAGCGCGGTGCCGATTGATTGGCTCGATAGATCAGCAGGACACGGTCGGCGTTATCGGGATGGCCGGTGAAGTCGCTGAGCGTCAAGACGGCGCTGTCGAGGTAGACGACCGTCTCGACTCCTTCGCAACATTGATCGAGAGTCACCAAGGCATCTTTGACGCACAGCGATCCCAGGCTCCAGCCGACCAGCATGATGCGGCTGTTGGGATTCTCGGCGCGAATGCCGCGAATGTATTCGACGAGACCACGACCGGCCCCATCGAAGAACGGCTCGAAATACACGGCGTTGCGAAGGCCAAGCTCTCGCATCGAGCAGCAGACTTCCTCGATCCGACCCCAATGACCGACATCGGCCAGGGAGTCAACGAAGATGACATGCACGTCGTCCAAGTTCGACGGCGGTTGGCTTTTCAGCAGAGCGGCGTGGGGCGACGAAGGGACCGGACAACTCGCACAGCCGCTGATCGACAGGCAAGTTGCGAGCATTAACAGGCCGAGTGTTCGTGACAGGATCAGATTGCAGCGCATGACTCACCTTCGCCCCGCTTGAGCGTTCCACTCTCTGAATTGATTCGGTGCCTGCGGGGTCGGCAAATCAGGAAATATCTGTGTCATCCTCAAAGTCGTCGAGAAGGTTCGGCTCCGGAGCAAAAACCTGATTGAAGAACCTTTCAATGACCAACTTCGAATCTTAACTACATGCAACAATTGCCGATCGAGACGGATGTGTTGTCTTTTGCGACCCCAATTCTTTGCCATACCGTTGGGGCACTCTGATGACAGAGATTGAATCACGATTCGTGCCGCATGGTGTTACTGAAGATGAGCACACACGCGGTCGATGAAGAGTCGATGCGACCGTTGTTCTCCGTGTGTTGCGGACGCCTTTGGCATTCGTCATCCACGTTGATCAACGTGAGAAGTTCGAGCTTTGCAGTGGCTTCACAATGACGTGTGCATGCAACGCACGATCGACGGACCACGATTCCACGAGACCTTGAGATGCGATCAAGTGGCGCAGCATACGGCTGGGAATTCCGCTGGAGACTGCCGATCCTCATCGGGAGTCAGCCCGCGCTGGCGATGACCGCACAAGCGGTCACTGGTTTTGAGGGGCACTGGTACGCGCCGCCGTTTACTCCTTGGGTCGGATGGCTGGGAGTCTTTGTGGGGGCGCTGGGTGTTCTGCTGCGGATTCAAGCCACGACCGCGCTGCGTGCGAGTGTGATGGGGTCCGACAACCCAGACACCAGCCACTTTATCCGGCACGGAATTTATCGCTCCGTACGCAACCCGCTGTATCTGTCATCGCTCCTGTTGTTTGGTGGATACGGATTGTTCTTCGGTTGGGTGTGGGCGGTCGGCTTTGTGGCGTTTCATTTCTGGCGCTATCACCGAATTGTGCGTCTCGAGGAATCTTGCCTCCGATCAGAATGGAACGACCGTTTCGAAGTCTATTTCAGTTCGGTTCCGCGTTGGCTGCCGCGCTGGCGAGATCTTCGACGAGAGTTCGGGAATTGGCTGTCATGGCATGGCGTGATCTCGAACAGCCTGTATGTGGGGATGTGGTTGGGAATCGCCGCTTCGGCTCTGCTCGGCGATTTCAGTTGGGTCATTCCATTCGAGTGCAGTGGTGGGGCTGTGATGGCGGCCTATTACTGGGCTCAATCGCGCAAAGTGGTGGCTTCCATTCCCGGAGAAATTCAATCGCACCGCCTCCAACATGGAGTCGCAATCAGCGCCACACGTACCGCCCGTCGCGAGTCTGCCGTCACCGCGTTTTCCAACCGAAGCAGTCGAGCGTCTGCGAACGATCGCGATCTCTAAAGAACCATGATCGTCAAAACGATCCGGCGTTCGAACGCGGACACGACGCTTGACGTCGTCTCGTTGAAATTGCTTTAGCCTGGTCAACAATCGCGTCATCTCCGATTCGGTGCGGCTCGCAGAATGAGCCCCAGCCAAGTGGACAG
>JAYVQJ010000585.1:0-1829 GCA_043777235.1 Planctomycetia bacterium | reverse complement strand
TGAGCAGCACGAGATCGGCCAGTTTGCCGACGGTAATGGAACCGAGTTCCTCTTGCTGTTTCAGCGCGGTCGCGTTGTGCAACGTCGCGGCTCGCAGCGCGGCGGCGGGTGGGAGTCCGGATTCGACGAGCATCTCCAGTTCTTGATGCAACGAGAAGCCGGGTGTGACTTGCGGCTCGGGTGCATCGGTGCCGACCAGCAGTGGCACTCCGGCGCGATACAGCTTGCCGGTCAGTTCCTGAAACTTGGCGAACTCGCGTCGCCGATCTTCGAGCCCGCCTCCTTGAGGACAACCGGTACGTCGCAAGTAGACTGGCCAGAAATCTCGGAGCCGCTTTGGAGCGAGCGTGTTGTCGGGATGGTCGCGGACTTCGGGAACGTCTGGCAGCAGGATCATGTTGCGGAACACGGCGAGCGTCGGATCGACATACGTCTTGCGCTTCGCCAATTCGGCAACGAGCGACTCGCACAGCGAATTGCTCAGGTCGAGCCGTCCGCGATGGCCCGGTTCTCTAGAGACATCCGGCGGGATGACATAGTTGAAGACCGACCAAATGTGCTCCAACCCATCGACCCCATCCGCCACCGCGTGCTGCGCCGAGTACCCGCCAAGATGCGCGGTGACGAAGAGCCCGCGCCGATGTCCCTCGTCGATGATCGCCTTCCCGACCGGGCGTCCGGTGCCCGCGTAGATTTTCACGGTCGTGATGTTCCAACGCTGCAACTCATCGAGCACCGCCGGAACCTGAGCCGGATCGGTGACTGCTCGCCCCACATCGCGATGAATCGGCGGATCGGCATCCAGCAGCGGACTGCACGTAAACACTCGCGGCGACGATTCGGGATGCGCCATCGCGAACCGAGCGACCAACGTCGCCGCCACGATCTCATCCCCCGTGCTGCGCACCGAGGTGACTCCCGCCGCGAGATACAACGGCAAGACTTCGTCTCCCGTCACTTGAGCGAAGTCGAGCACATGCACGACATGCACATGAGCATCAATCAACCCCGGTATCGCAAACTTTCCTCGCCCGTCGATCCGCGTTGCGTCCACGGGGATTTCAACCTTCTCCCCCGGCGCAGCCACCGCAACGATCCGATCGCCACGCACGACAATCGTCCGCCCGGCGAGCATCGTGCTCGACTCGGAATCGAACACCGAGCAACCCTCAATCACGACAGTCGGCGGCGGCTCATCGGCGACGATTACCGTCGCGTTCGTGATCGCCGCGACGACCAGCACGCTGAACAACAACAGCCAAGCCCGGACACGCAAAATGTTGCCACACGCAATTGAGGTCACGGTCATTCTCCTTCAGGTCTCGCCCAATTTGGTCAGACGATACCGACCGCAAGATCGCTTCGCGAACGTTGGAAGCCGTAAGATGCCGCCCCAAACGGTTCGCCACAAAAACACGAATCTCATTCTGAAAGAGACGATCGTATGACTCGCACGAGAACCTTCAAAACCGCACGGGACATCGCCGCGCTGACGCTCATTCTTCTGCTGATTGTCCCCTCACGAAACAACGCGGTGGCGGAATCGCCAAAGGTCGGCATCGAGAAGCGAGTGCCGTGGACGACGTCGAAGATTATTGGCTCACCTGAGAAGCCGCACCCGTATGTCTCCGAACGAGCCTTTTCGGCACTCACGTTCAAGAATTGTTTGGACATCACTAACGCACCGGGAAGCGATCGGCTGTTCGTGGCCGAACAGGGAGGCAAGATCTTTTCGTTTCCGAACAAGCCAGATGTCAAAGAAGCCGATCTGGTGATTGATCTCGCCAAAGCCATCAAGGGAGTCAACTCGCTCTACGCGATCACGTTTC
>JAYVQJ010000584.1:0-7008 GCA_043777235.1 Planctomycetia bacterium | reverse complement strand
CTTTTCTTCCTTGCCTTGTTCGCTCTCCTGATCCGTGTTCAATCCGTGTTTCATCTGTGGCTTTGAACCTTGCCTCCCCGGAACACCGGAAGAGCCTTCATCTTTTCTGCAACCGAGAACCTCGCGCGATCGAGATAACTTCTTGGAAATCGGCGATACAGTGTGGCGGTCCGCCAGAATGGCGACACTCATGTGACGGTATTGGGTTGAGGTGAGTGACTGAATGCGAGTGCCCATCCTACGAACAACGGGAGATTTTCATGCGGTGGCGAAAAGCGATGTGGTTCGGGATGTGTTGCTTGGCGGTGGTCTCGACCGCGTTCGCGCAAGGATTTCGAGGACCAGGGCAGGGCGGGCCGCGTGGCCCTGGGTTTGGTGGACCGGGATTTGGTGATCCGATGGCCTCCGCCGCGCTGATCGGCCTCGCCGAAGTGCAGCAGGAACTCAAACTCACCGAAGAGCAAAGGCCGCTGGTCGGCGATGTGCTCAGCAAGATGCAGGAGCAATCTCGGTCAGTCTTCGAGAGCTTCAACCCGCAAGAGATCTTCACGCTCGAAGAAAAGGAACGCGACGAACGCTTCGCCAAAATGCGAACGAAAATGGAGGACGTCTCCAAGCAGACGAGCGAGCGGCTCAACAAGATTTTGGACAAGCAACAGTCCGCGCGATTCGCCGAGTTGCAATTGCAACGGGGCGGTGTCGGTTCACTGATGCGGGAAGAGATCGGTAAGCAACTCAAACTGAGCGACGAGCAACGCAACAAGCTGCGCGAGCTGATCGAACAGAATCCGCCGTTTCCCCCACCGACTCCCGATCAGCGCAAGAAAGTCGAGACCGACGCCGTCGCGCTGCTGAGCGATGCTCAAAAAGATCAATGGGCCAAACTCAAGGGGGCTGACTTCAAGTTTCCTGAACAGGGCTTTGGCTTCGGTCCTCCCGGTGGTTTCGGTGGCCCCGGTGGCGGGCCGGGTGGCCCACGTCAGAAGCAACTCGTTAAGCAGTTCGACAAAGATGGTGACGGCCGATTGAACAACGACGAACGCCAAGCCGCTCGCGATTCGATGAAGAGCGAAGGAGGACGACGCGGTGGTTTCGGTCCGCCCGGTGGTGGCGGCTTCGGCCCTCCCGGCGGTGGACCTGGTGGTCCGGGCGGTGGACCTGGCGGACGAGGTGGTCCGTTCGGTGGTGGATCAGAGCCAGGTAAGCCTGGCCCGCGTGTCGCGCCGGATGATGTCACGGCGATCGACGCGCCGCTGTACGACCCACAAGTCTTGCGGACGATCTTCATCGACTTCGAGAACAAAGAATGGGAAGCGGAGCTCGCGGATTTCAATAACACCGATGTCGAAGTCCCCGCGACGTTGACCGTCGATGGCAAGAAGTATCCCGACGTCGGCATTCACTTTCGAGGCATGTCGTCGTACATGATGGTTCCGGTTGGCTCGAAGCGGTCGTTGAACGTGTCGCTCGATACGGTCGATGCGGAGCAGCGGTTGTACGGCTACAAGACGCTGAACCTGCTGAACGCTCACGAAGACGATTCGTTTCTGAGCAGCGTCCTGTATTCGCACATCGCTCGGCAGTTCATTCCGGCTCCGAAGGCGAACTTTGTGAAGGTGGTCATCAACGGCGAGAGCTGGGGCGTGTACGCCAACGTGCAGCAGTTCAACAAGGAATTTCTCACCGAGAATTATTCGTCGTCGAAGGGAACACGCTGGAAGGTCAGCGGTTCGCCGGGAGGCGGCGGTGGCTTGGAATATCTCGGTGACAACGTCGAGGACTACAAGCGTCGTTACGAAATCAAGAACGACAGCAAGAAAGCGTGGAAGGCTCTCATCAAGCTCTGCAAGACGCTCAACGAAACGCCGGCCGAAGAGTTGGAAGCCGCGCTGGAGCCGATGCTCGACATCGACGGATTGTTGTGGTTCCTTGCGCTCGACAACGCGCTCATCAACTGCGACGGTTATTGGATTCGAGCCAGCGACTACAGCATTTATTTGGACGAGAAGGGGAAGTTCCACGTCCTGCCGCACGACATGAATGAAGCCTTCCGGCCGGCAATGGGTCCGGGCTTCGGTCCCGGTGGACCAGGCGGAGGTGGACCGGGGCGCGGCGGATTTGGTGGACCTCCAGGTGGTCGGCCTGGCGAAGGTCGTCCGAATGGACCGCGTGGTGCCGAGGGAGGACCGCCCCGTGGTCCGAATGTCGATCTCGATCCGCTCATCGGTTTGGAGGATGCACGCAAGCCACTCCGCAGCAAAGTGCTCGCGGTGCCGAGTCTGCGAACTCGCTATCTGCAACACGTTCACACGATCGCCGACAAATCGCTCGACTGGAAGACGCTCGGCCCGGTCGTCGCGCAGTATCGCTCGTTGATCGAGAAGGAAATCGAAGCCGACACCCGCAAGCTCAGTTCGTTCGACCGATTCCAAAAGGCCACGGCAGACTCAGTCGCGAAGGACGGAAAGGCTCCGGCCGACGCCGAACCGCCGCGCCGCTTCGGGCCGCCGCACAACGATCTCGGCCTGCGAGCGTTCGCTGATCAGCGCCGCGAATTCCTGCTCAAACATGAAGCGGTCAAAGCCGCCGTTGCGAAATAACGATGGATGCGTCTTACATCCGCACCAACGCGAGACGCGTCGGCCACGATCGTTGAGGAGTTTCTTGATGTTCTTGTCATCGTCCAGCGCCGTTCCGTCCGATTCGGACTGGCAAGGATCGGCTCGGTTTAACGGCGATGTGGCTGAGTCGCGATCCGATCGTGTCCGACACGACTTGTGTAGCATCCATCCGCTTCCGCCGCTGGCGTTGTCCACCGAGTCGCCGTCGTTCACGGCGTCGCATGGATCACATGAGATGAAATTCGTTGTGGATGATGACATCGCCCAGACCATGATGGCCTGGGCTCGACAGCATCTCGCAGCGGACCCGCACGCCGGCGAATTTGATGATGAGTATGACGTCAACAGCCTGTATCTCGACTCGCCCGGCTTCGAGACGTTCCGTCGACAACCGGGCTTTCGTCGTCGCAAATTTCGTCTGCGACGCTACGGGCAAGAATCGACCATCTGGTTGGAAGTGAAACGCAAACGCAACGGACATGTTCGCAAACGCCGTGTCTCTGTGGCCGAAGCCAATCTGATTCAACATCTGTTGGAAGCGGACCATCCTGATTGGGAAGGGACCTGGTTTCGGCGTCGGCTTGAACGGCGACGACTGCGGCCAGTTTGCCAAGTGACGTATCGCCGGTTCGCTCGCATTGGCATGTCGGTGACGGGACCGATTCGTCTGACGATCGACAGCGATTTGTTCGCCGCCGACGCGTCGGGTTGGCATGTCCCCGCCGCGCCGTTGTCTGGCGAGCCGCTGTTGAAATCTCGCCGTATCGTGGAATTCAAGTTTCGCGAAGTGTTGCCGGTGTCGTTTCGCGGGTTGATTCAAGATTTGCGATTGGAGCCAGCCGCCTTCTCCAAGTATCGTGAGTGTGTCGCGGCCTGTGTCTCACTGAATCGCCTGACTGGCGAAGGTGTTTGAGCACTGCCGCACGAGGAATCTTCGATGCCTGAATGGCTGCAACAATCTTTCGGCAATACTCCCGTTGAACCGTGGCAAACATTGGTTGTCCGATTGGTCGCGGCCCTGATCCTCGGAAGTGTCGTGGTCGCGATTCATCGAGCCACTCGCAGCCGAGTCTCCGATCATGCCACCACTTTCTCGGCAACACTGGTCATGCTCTGCGTGCTGATCGCGATGGTCACGCAAGTCATCGGTGACAATTTCGCGCGCGCGTTCAGCCTTGCCGGAGTGCTGTCGATTGTCCGCTTTCGCACCGTCGTCCGTGACGCCAAGGACACGGCCTTTGTGATCTTCGCGGTCGTCGTCGGCATGGCCGTCGGCGCGGGACAGCCGACTGTCGCGCTGATCGGTTTGGCGACCGTCGCCGCTGCAGCCGCGATTTATCGAGACCGACCACACGAATTCGTCGCTCACCATCCGCGAAAAACGTTGGCGATCAAATTGATCTGGACCGCTCCGCTGGAAGCTCTGATCCGTAACGCGCTGGCCAAACACACGGCCGAGTTGCACCCGATTTCCGCAGCCACAATTCGGCAAGGCTCCGCAATGGAGTTGCACTATCGACTCACGCTGCTGCCAACCGCGTCGTTGCCTCAATTGATCTCAGACGTCTGCGCCCTCGAAGGCGTCCTGTCCGCCGAATTGCGAGCAGAGCATCAGGACGACTGACATACTACGAAATCAGCGCCGCGGCAATGACTTGCCGAGTGGATCGCCAAGTTCCGTCATTCGCTGACGGATCAATGCCGTCAACTGAGTCAGCGCGGCCTTGGCGTCGGGTCGATCGGATTCCACCAAATTGATCGTCTCACCGGGATCATTTTGCAGGTCATACAGCTCATGGCGATCTGTGTTGAGGAAGTCGAGTTTCAGCTTCCATTGCGACGTGCGATAGCATCGCATGTCTGCACGCATCGAGTGTTGCACGCTGTACTCGGAGTAAAGGTCGTCGGATCGATCGAATCGTTCGCCGCGCAGCAAGCCCAGCACACTCCGTCCACGCATGACAGTCTCTTCGGGCAGAGCAACATTCGTCGCTTCCACCAACGTTGGAAACCAATCGAGATGTGTCACCGTGCGACTGATGACTCGGCCGGCCGGGATCGACTTCGGCCAACGAATCACGGCGGGAACTCGCAGCGATGTGTCAAACATGTTCGGCCGCTGTGGAGTGGGGATGTTCTTCGTGCCGGCTGGATTCTCGGTCAGAATCCAGGCCGCGTTCCCTTTGTGCAGAATCCCGTGATGCCCGATGTTGTAGCCGTGGTCACTCGTGAAAATGAGCAGCGTGTTGTCGGCCAGCTTGAGCCGATCCAACTCGTCGAGCACTCGGCCAACATTCCGGTCGACGGCGGTGACGCTGGCGAGGTACTCACGAGTCAGTTTCTTCACGCGTGCGGTGTCGAGCTTCGGAAAATCTGGGTTCGGAACTTTTGGATCGAGATTCGCAAACGCACGTTGTTCCTCTTCCGGTGCCGGTGCGTACGGCTCGCGGAAATGCAGCGACAGCGCAAAGGGGCGTCCCGGTTCACACTGCAAAAACTTGAGCGCGTCGTCCGTCAGCAGATCAACGATGAACCCATCAACCTTGCGGACCTGACCGTCGATTTCCAGGTCTGGGTTTTGCGGCGAATTGCCACCGCCGCGAAAGCCCATGAAATACTGATAGCCGAAGACCGACGGATGAAACTCGTCCTTCAAACCAAGATGCCATTTGCCGATCAGCCCTGTGCGATAGCCCGCTGCCGAAAGCAATTTCGGCCACGCGGGAGTCTTCGGATCAAGCCCTCGCTCCGGCTCTTTGTTCGGGTTGAGCCAATCGAGAATCTGCTTCTCGCTACCGTACCGGCTGGCCAAAATCGCCAGCCGCGACGGACTGCACACCGGCGTCGGCGTGAAGCAATTCGTCAACCGCACTCCCTCGCGAGCGATCCGATCGAGGTTCGGAGTCTTCGCCTCGGGATGCCCCGAGCAACTCATTGCCCACTCGGCTTGATCGTCGGTGACGATGAAGACCACATTCGGCCGAGCTGGCTCCGCAGCAAGCAAACTACTTGCAACGAGCGCAGACCAAATGACGCTGAAAAGAATTTTGAGATATTTCATGACGCTCCAATTGGCAGTGAGGCGATTCTTGAATGGCCGATGTCGGCGACTTTGCGTTGAAAAACTCCCAATTCGGCTACATTAGCGACATGACAAATGCTTCGACACGACGGGCCGTGATCTTTGCCGGTGGCGGCACCGGCGGGCATTTGTTCCCCGGCATCGCGGTCGCGCGCGAGTTGCTGGCTCGCGAACCGAATGCTCGCGTGCTGTTCGTCGGTTCGGAGAAGCCCATCGAACGGGACATCCTCGGCCGAGCCGGCTTCGAGCACGTCGCGCTCCCATCCGTCTCGCCGTCATTCTCTCCGACGAGAATCGTTCCTTCGTTCCTCAATAATTGGCGAGCGTATCGACAAGCTCGCGCGATCATCGCTTGCGAACGTCCGAGCGTCATCGTGGGACTCGGCGGCTTCGCCAGTGTTCCGCCAGTGCTCGCTGCTTGGCGAGCCGATGTGCCGATCATTCTGCTCGAACAAAACGTCGTCCCCGGCAAAGCCACTCGTTGGCTAAGCCGCTTCGCCGAGGTCGTCTGCTTGCCCTGGCCACAAGCCGCGAACGGCTTACCCCGCAGCGTGAAGACCGTCGTCACCGGCAACCCCATCCGCGCCGAGATCGCGAAGCTCGCCGAGTCAGCTCACGACTCACACCAGCACGACGCGCCAGCGAGTGGTGATTCGGACAACCCCTCGCTCGCGCTTCAGGTTAGTTTGGAAACTCCAACTCTGCTGATCCTCGGCGGCAGCCAGGGTGCCTCATCGTTGAACACACTGGTTCTCGATGCGTTCGCGAATCGTCGAGCCGAACTCGCTGGCTGGCGGATCGTGCATCAAACGGGCGCGGCCGACCTCGATGCGATCCGTCAGTGCTACGCCGCACTGTCGCTCAACGCCGACGTCCAGCCTTTCATCGCGGACATGGCCGGCGCATATCGGCACGCGACCCTCGTCATTTCACGAGCCGGAGCGACAACACTGTCCGAACTTGCCTGCGCCGGCCTACCAGCGATCCTCATCCCATTGCCGACGTCAGCACACGATCATCAACGCCTCAACGCTCGCCTCTTCGCAGACCACTCCGCCGCCCTCGTGGTTGAACCGCCCGCTTCCGTTGTTCACTCCCTACGAGTCGCACTGGACCAACTCTTGAACGACAGGTCGCAACGGGAGACCTTCCGTCAAAATCTCCTCCCTCTCACCCAGCCACAGGCTGCCATTGCAGTGACCAACCTCATCTGCAAGCGATCACACGCCTGACGCCAACTGCCGGGTTCCTTAAATCACTGCATCGCACTCGCAGCAGACTATCCAATGTGCCGGATTCACGCTG
>JAYVQJ010000583.1:0-1831 GCA_043777235.1 Planctomycetia bacterium | reverse complement strand
TGCGGCACGAACCGGAGCTAGCGCCGCGCGGCTAATTCTAGGACTTCGTCTGAGGTGGAGCCTCGTTAGGAATATGGCACTCATGCCGCCAATTGTCGCGACCGAGGGACGATCAATCTTTGCGTCTGCCACGAGTTCAATCGCTATACTTCTCGGCCGATCGTTCCGGGATGTGCTGCAAACTTTTTGGAGGTCATGATGTCTGTCACTCAACTGCCTTCTGCTCCGTTCCTTTCGGCTGCCGGTTCTACGTTTGGCCGCCGTGAGTTTCTCAGTTCAGTGGGGGCTGTGGCGGGGGCAGTGCTCGCGACAGGGCGACTGGCCTCTGCCGCCGAGCAAAAGGGGAACGACCCGAAAGAGAAGGGGGCGAAGATCGACAAGCCGGCCGAAGGAGAGAAATCGAAGGAGCCAAAACCGCTCAACAAGCAGGGGACTGTGTTGCTCGACGTGGATGGCAAGCGGTTGTTGCTGAAGACGAAGGTCTGCTTGCGCGAAGGTGTGCTCGAAATGTTTTGCTGTCTGAAGCAGACCAAGGAGCATGAATCGATTCTGTCGATCGACTCGGAAGCGCAGGTGGTTCATGCCGGGTTACTGGCGCTGGGTGCGAAGATCGGCTCACCAGTGAAGTTTCAGCCGGAGTATTCGCCGGCGAAGGGGACGCGGATTCGGCTGTTCTGTCAGTGGACAGACAAGGCGGGGAAACAACATCGCGAGGCTGCGGAGAAGTGGGTTCGCAATTCGTCGAAACGATTCTTCGTTGACCTTTTTGACGAAAAGCCGGCGGGGCTGGAATTGAAAGAGGACTCCGAATTGAAGTGGGACGAGAAGAACAAAGAGCTGTACTGGTTCGGCCACATGACCGAGAAGCAGCGGGACTCGTTCCTGGCGATGTCGAAAGATGCGAAGTATCGCAAGTCGATTCAGAAGTTCTTCGACCGCACACAACCGCGGCAGTTGGATGCGCCGTGGGTCTTCGCCGGCAGCGACTTCTTCAAGGACGAGACCAGTGGCAAGGAGTTGTATCTGGCGGAGGGGGGCGACCTGATCTGTGTCGCCAATTTTTCTTCCGCCACGTTGGATCTTGCGGTGCAAAGCTCCGCGACGGGCGAGAGCAATTTGTTGTGGGAAGCTTGGACCGATCGGATTCCGCCCGTCGGGACCGAGGTCTTGCTGGAACTCGTGCCGGAACTCGACGAGAAGCCAGCCGCGAAACCCAGCACGAAGCCAACGGCGAGTCCGAACGAAAAGCCGGTAGAAAAAACGGACAAGTCGAAGTAATCGCGGCAGCTTCGCGGTTGAGCACTTGTCGCGAACGGGCACGCTCGCAGAATGGGCGGCAGAGATTGCCGTCCGAATGTGGTTGATGTCTCTCGTATTCGATTCCGCCCTCGGCGGACGAGGCTCATCCGCCATGACCGCGTGACCTTCACGATCGTAGCGGTCCCGTTGATAGCGGCGACCCGTCGTGGGATGCCAGGTCTTCTCAACATCCGCGGCACGCTCGTCGCGACAGATCGTCGGACGGCGGCAATTCTCGTCACCGCGATGGAAGCGATGATCCGATCATTGTCTTACTGCCCCGTGCGGATGGACTCTGCGGGATTCGGGATTCATCACGTCTCACTCGCAGACCGCGGTGTCTTCCCGGTTCGGTAGCCTCAGTGGATTGAGGTTTTCGGCCGGTCGGTCTACCCGGAACGCGCAAGGCCGCTCGTCGCATGATCAATTTGTCTTGGTTCCTCAGTTGGTCCCACCGGCTGACCAAACCAGTTCGCTTGCTTCCGCACGTCGTTCGCCGATTCCAGAAATCGGCCCACCGTCACAACGTGCT
>JAYVQJ010000582.1:0-7015 GCA_043777235.1 Planctomycetia bacterium | reverse complement strand
TTCCGTGACCTCACTCGATTCTTCTTGGCCTTGTTCGCTGTCCTGATCCGTGTTTCATCCGTGGCTTTGAAACTTCCCTCCCCGGAACACCGAAAGAGCCTTCGTGTTTTGTCCTTTGTGTTTCGTGTTTGGCCAAACACAAAGGACCAAACACCAACCATCCCAAGGTTACTTCGCGGCTTCGACGATCGTCGCCTTCTTGATGAAGTCCAAGTCCGGGAACTCTTGCTTGAGATACTCGTTGCCTTCGGCTTGGATCGCTCCCTGATCGGGACGCTCGCGGTTTTTGGAGTTGATCTTGTCGACGACCTCCATGCCCTCGATCACTTTGCCAAACGGCGTGAAACCATCGGCATCCAGCCGCGCGTTGTCGCCGTAGTTGATGAAGAGCTGCGTCGTCCGCGAATGCGGCTTGCCCGACTTGGCGAACGTGATGTACCCGCGCGTGTTCGAGACACGTTCCTTGGCGGACACTTTGTCGTCCTTGATTTCGGCATTCTTCCACTTCGATTGGACTTTGGGGCTGCCGTTGATTCCCCATTGCACCATGAAGCCCGGGAGCACTCGGAAGAAGCGGCACTCATCGTAGAAGCCGGCTTTGACCGCATCGTAAAACCGAGCGGCACCGTTCGGCGACCACGCGCGAACCACATCGATCAGTATGTCCCCTTTCGAGGTCTCTAACTTCACTTGAAAATTCACCGGAACACTCTCCGGCTTCGGAGCCTTGGGATCTTTGTCGTCCGATTGCGCGGATTGAATGACTGAACCCAGTGCCGTCGTCGTGGCAACCGCACCGCAAAACTGTCGTCGAGAAAGCATGAAATTCCTTTCGAGAAAAAATTCTTGAGATGATGCAAAAGTTTGTAGACCGGACGCCTACGTCCGGTCGGTAGTTCGGACGTAGGCGTCCGAACTACTTTAAGTCGTCGGCCGATTTCAAAAACTGAGCATTCACTTCGGGGAGCTTCGCCGATGCGGCATCGCCGGTGTGAAAGAAGATGCCGTAGCGCATCCGCAACTCGGAACCTTTTGGGAAAACGTCATCGACCGGTTTTTCGGCGTTGTTCGTGTAGGCGGCCTCGCCGAATGGACTGACGGAGAACAAGCCGTAGTTGCGGACGTGATAGCGGCTCGGACGAAAGTTATTCGGGTGATCGAAGATCGTCACGCCGAAACTCTTGCCGTCGATGGGGCCGACGTAATCGACCCAAGCGGAGCGTTGGCCCCAGCACTCTTTTGAGCCGTTCTTGCCGTCGGCGTTGGTGATGACGCCGCTCCCTTTGTCCTCGCGCATCGACTCGGCGATGCGGAAGCCGAGCAGTCCTTCTTTCGTGTCGCGGAAGTGAACGTCGCTGTTGGCCATCTTCAAACGGATGTCGTAGGTCAGCAGACGATTCGCATGGATGCTGATCGTGGTCGTCTCGATCAGCACGGCTTGGCCGTCTTCGCCGAGCCAATGATTCTCGGTCTTGAGCTTGGCTGGGTTCCCCTCGGCAGTGACAACTTCGAGGCTGCGATTTTCGATCTTGCCTTTCTCCGCCCAGAACTTGATCTCGTTGACTTCATCGACCGAGACCCAAATTCCTTTGTGATGCGGATGGTCCCCTTTGTAGTCGTCGCCAACGATCGGTCGCGAAATTTGCGTCCCGGCAACTTTCACCGGCGAGAAGAACGGCTTCGGCAGCGACTTGGCGAATTGATACGTCGCGAACTCTTCGCCGTTGATCGTCACCGCGACCGTGTCACCGCTGCGAGTCAGCTTGACCGCGTCAGCCGCGAAGCTGCTGCCGGACAAGACGCCAATGAAAATTCCGCAGACGACCAACATCGAGCGCGCATTTCGGAAGTTCATCGGCAGTGGCTCCTGGACAGGGACCGGATTATTGTGATGCGGACGGCTCGCTTGCACAGAAAAAAAGACTCGGTGCAGGCGACCCGCCCGCACCACACGCAACTAGCTCAGTATGGCTGGAGAGCTTCGCAAATGAAAAGTGACGCGCTGTCTGTTCCCGAAGAACTTTCTACGCACCCCACGAAGCGGCAGTTGAATCCCTGGCTGTTGGTCTTCGGTGCGGGGTTTGGTTTCATGGTGCTCGTTGTCGTCGGGCTTTCGCTTTTGGCGCTGCTGGCTCCGAAACATTCGTTGCGAGCGAACGAAGTTGTCATGCCGGACGGCAAGGTGTTGCGGATCGAAGGTATCACCTGGGGCAAGACTCATCGGCTCGATTACGAATACTCGCCCTCTGGGTCGTGGGAGTTTTGGAATCGTCGCACCAACCCGATCACGCATGGCGTCGGGCAGGACCAATTGATGGTGTGGATGACCTGCCATGATGCTCAGTCAGGCCGATCGCTCGATTTCGATTGGTGGTCCGGAAGCGTCGTTCCCGATCCGCTCGGCCAGGAGATCAATGACGCCAATTCCTTGTTCTGGCAATTCGGCGCACGCGGCAGTAGCGGCAATAGCGGCGGAGAGCGTCCGTTTCGCGCGGATCGGACTTCTTACGACAACTGGATCGTCGGGAGTTGTTTCCCCGCGTTCCGTACCGAAAAGGGACGCTTCAAGCTGCAAGTGAAGAACGTGTCGGGTGAGATCGTCGCGACCTTCGAGCTGACTCATCCGTCTCCGCCTCCCGTGCAGACTTGGCAAGCCGAAGAGCTGCCGGCCACGAAGTCTGTTGGCGATGTGTCGGTCACTCTGAAACGGCTGCATCCGAATTTTAATTGGCACACAAGCAATGGTGTTGCGCGAAAGTATTGGTACTTCTCACCCGAAGCGACCGTCAGTGAGAACGGTCAACCGTCCAACGATTGGTATGCCAGTTTATTGGACTTGTCTGACCCCTTGGGCAATCCGCTTCACTACAGCGGTCAACTGTCGTCGATGCGCGAGCCGGTTTGGAAAGTTCGCCTGGTGGCGACTCGTATTCAGACTTCAAAGTTCACGGCGGCCGAAACATGGAAGCCCGCAGACTTGCCGCTGCCTGCCAAGGACACGGCTGTGCCGCTGACCGACTCGCAGACGATTGACGGAGTGACCGTGACGCTCATTGCGCTGGCCGGTGTCGGCAAGACGAGCTACTCGATCGCGACGCCAGGCATTCGTAAGTACGGCACCAATTTTTCTTTGAATACTTCCGGTTCGGCGTTTGGGTCCACGACGAAATTCGATTTGAAGGCGAGTGGGTCCACCGTGGCACAAACCGTCGAAGCCAATTGGCCACATCTGTCGCTCGAAGCGACGGAATTGACACCGTTGCATCGGGTGTATGTGTTGGCCAAGGACGAAAAAAACCGAGATGTGCCGACTCATCAAGACTTCAACGCCTATGGCGTGCAGAGCGTCTACTTCAAGACCGAGCCGGACGCCAAGTCACTGACGCTGTTGATCATCATCCACAAAGGCCACGAGTTCGAGTTCTTCATCAAGCCGCCGGAACTGCCCGAAGACAAACCAATGCCGTGAAAGTAGACCAGTCACTCCGTGACTGGAACGTTCGAGTCACGGAGTGATTCGTCTACGATCATTCGAGTCACGGAGTGATTCGTCGACTTCCGATGGGACGCAGCACACGCCAGTCGGTGAGCGCCGCCAGCAGGATCAGCACGATGCCGACAAGGACCAGCCAGGTGAGCGGTTGGTCGATTTGGAAGCCGGATGCGGCAGCCTCTTCCGTTGGAACGCGGCGGCCAGGACGGAGCTCGGTGAGGGTCGATTCCTCGGAGTCAAAAAAGTTCACGGCGAATTCTCCGATTGGGCGGTCGCCGTCGAGAATCGTGTAGACATCAGCCTCTTCCAACGGCGGAACTTCGACAACAGGGGCTCGCGCGAGCGGTCGCTTCTGGCCGTGATGCACGAGCAGCAGCGGACGCGATGACTCGGCCGAGTCGTTCGCTTTCGCCGAGCTCTTCGCCGAGCTCTTCTCCGAGCTCTTCTCCGAGCTCTTCTCCGAGCTCTTCGCCGAGCTCTTCGCCGACGCATCGCCGGAAGTCGCAGCGGTTGTTGTTGACGGAGCATCCTCGATCAATCGGAAACGAATCTCTTCGTTGAGCCGATAGTTCCAGCGGCGCAGGCCCGGCAGATTATCGCGGCGCAGTTCGATCAAGTTACTCAGCAGGATTGGCCAGTCGGGACTCTCGCCGAGATTCGTGCGTGCGAAGTCGAGGTTGAGCAAGTAGGCCGTCGTGCGTGTGCCGTTCAACCGCGACAGCAACGGATGCTGGCCGGCGGTGATGATCGGCACGACATCCAACTTGAGCGGTTGCACTCCGCCCCAGACGACACCGCTCAGAGTTAGTCCGTCGAGCAACGGATTCTGCTTTTCAAGGACATACGGCCCGACAATGTCCTGAGACGCTTTCCGCGCGGGTTCGCTCAAATCAAATGGGCCGATCCCTAGCCACGCCAGTTCGCGCCGCGACGGCGGGAGCGGTTGAGCCGGAGCAATGATCAACTCCGCCGAGGCCGCATCCGTCAGCGACACATCCGGAATTCCTCGCAATGCACGCTGCACGGCTTTCAAGGCAGAAGACTCTTTGGGCAGCGCGAGCGAGAGATGCAGCGTGCGGACCTTCGGCTCGATCAGTTCGATGCGATTGTCGAGCGGCAGTCCATCGCCGATGTTCTCAGTTGTGATGCTCAGCCGACCGAGGCCGCCGGGGACTTCGACTTCCAGCGGCGACGAAACTCCCGCCGCAAGCGTCACGTTTTCTTGAAAGATGATCCGCTCGCCGGTGGAGCCGGCGACACGAACGTTCGCCGCACGCTTGCCATGATTCGACAAGCGGAGAAAGACACGCCCCTTCGCCGTCTGTGAATTGAAGTCCCAGCGCGCGGCGGAGATCGACACGTTCTCCAACGCTCGGCCGACCGACACGATCTCCATCAATTTGGGGGTTGCGACTTTTTCGTCCGGCACCACGTCGGTCAAAAACAACAACTCACCGGTCTCCGCCGCAAGCTGCGAGGCTAAGTCCCACGTCGGCTGAAAGTCGTGCTTCGGCAACGCCGGTCGCCATTCATCGAGTTTCGGCTTCGCGTCCTCCCAAGGCACCGCCGGCCCCGCGAGCATCTCCGGTCGCCGCGCCGTTCGCAGCACCGTCACGACGCTGCCGCGCGGGAGTTGTTTGACTCGACGATCGAGTTCGTCGACCGCTGCGTCGCGAAACGATTTTTCCTCCAAGCCCGGCGGACGGGACGACATCGACGCCGAGTTGTCCAGCACGACAACAAGATGCACGACCTTGCCAAGATTTCCCCAGCGCGGATCGGCCAACGTCAGCGACAAGATCAACGCGGCCAGTAACTCGCAGATCAACGACGCCGTAATCGGCAAGCGTTCGCGCGTGCGGCCGGCGGTGGTTGTGTGTGTTTCAATGCCCCACAAGTGCAGCCCGGCCACGAGCAGCGGCGGATAGCGTCGGTGATACAAGTGAATCACGACGATCGCCGGCAGCGCGAGCAACCCCAGCAAGCCCCACGGATTCGCGAAGTACATCAGCAAACTCCGAACCGCCGACTCGACGACGAGTCGCCGCTGACGTCAGTGTTGCGAGCCTCGCTCAGAACGGCAACCGGCAGCGGCAACGACTCTCGCAGTTCAGCGATGAGCATCCGCGCGACCAACAAAAAGAGCCTCGGCTTTTTGCGAAGCAGAGGCTCTTGAAGGTTCTTGAGTGTCGATCGCTCAGGTTACGGAGCGTCCGGTCCCGAACAGCGGATGAAGTGGTCGTGGTCGATGTAGATCACGTCCGTTGCTTCGTCGGTGTTTGAGAATGGGATCGGCCAAGTCGAGCGGATCGTCTTGTCGAAATAGACCGTGCATTTGTAATGGCAATGGTGCAACCGAGCCGGCCCGACGAGTGGAACGAAGCGGCATTCGTCGACGCGATCAACCATTAACTCAACCACGATGCGGACGTTGTTGCGGAAGGTCTCGGCCACGAAGGCCAAACCGCCGGCGGTTTGGTCCGGCAATGATCGCATGACTTCATCGGCCGACGGCGGGTCCAGGCAGAACAGCGGAGCATTCTCTCCTTCGACCGGATCAAGGATCGGCACCTTCGAGTACCGCTCCTCTTCCCAGTAGGTGTCTTCGATCTGCTGTTGCCAATAGGCACTGACCGGAATCGGTGGAGTGGTTCCCCAGAACGAGCAGAAGGCCCAGGTCGTGGCGACAGCTCCCGAGAAGATGTGGCAACCGCTGCACGCAGTCGTCATCGCTCCGAAGAGCACCAGTAACGCCAATCGTCGAATGAGTTTCATGGGCACACCTTTCCCGGATGGAATCGGAACGGACGTGTGACTGTCATCGGCTGTTAAACCCTGCGGACTTGGCAAGATTTAGGGATTTTGACGATTATTTCGGAAGGTTCTCATCGAATGATCCCGCAGACGACGTCTTGAAGCTCAGCAAAAAAACTCCGAGCGTCTGCACGCTCGGAGATTTGAAGAAAAGGAGATTCAGACTGCGTTCCGTGGCTCGTTACCAGTTCTTGGGATTGAAGAACCAGAACCACTTGTCGGTTCGTGACCGGAAATTGAGGCCCCAGTGGCCGTCTTTCCAATCCAACTGAGCGGATCGCCATCCCAGCGGAACTTGCGGATACGGATAGAACGGACCGATGTAGGGCCACGCACTCGCGCTGTATTCCGTCGGGTAAGAGACCGCCGCCGAGTTTGGATACTGGGCGTAAGTCGGCCACGAGTGGTTCGGCAAGTTCGGGCTGTCGTAAACCTGCCCAGCGTTCGACCGAGCCATTGGGACTGGCGGCATCGGCATGCCCGGCATTCCGCCACCCATTGGACCACCTGGCGGCCCGCCCTGTTCTGGTTGGAAAGCGGTCGGATGAATCGGAGCTCGCATTGGTCCAGCACCGTAGGCCGCTTGATTAACATACGGATTCGGGCCACTGGGACGACGAGCCGCTGCTTGCGGCGAGACCGTCACTTTGTTGTCGACAGTCTCAACGCCGTTGAGATTCGAGACCACTTGCGTGATCCTCGCTCGTT
>JAYVQJ010000581.1:0-1832 GCA_043777235.1 Planctomycetia bacterium | reverse complement strand
GTCGGGTGACTCGATCACGAACCCGGCCGTCGTCTGGTTCCGCGAAGTCGATGAGAATAACGAACAAGTCGAAGACACGGCTCAGTTGTTTCTGGGTCTGCGAATTCAATGTGCTCGATGCCACCACCACCCGTTCGAGAAATGGAGCCAAAACGATTACTACGGCTTCAGTGCGTTCTTCACTCGCGTCGGCAAGAAGAACAACTTTGATCAGGGCATGAGCAAGCAGTCCCGCGACAAACGCATCTTCCACAACGACGGCGTCGCTGCGGCCACGAATCCTCGCAACGGTCAGTCGCTCAAGCCAACCGGACTCGGATCGGCTCCGTTGGAGATTCCCGCCGAACGTGACCCGCGACACCAACTCGTCGATTGGATGGTCGATAAGAACAATCCGTTCTTCGCCAAGTCACTGGTCAATCGGTATTGGAAGCACTTCTTCGATCGCGGCATCGTCGAGCCGGAAGACGACATGCGGGAAACGAATCCGCCGTCGAACCCGGAACTCATCAACAAGCTGGCTCAAGGTTTCATCGACAGTGGCTTCAACCTCAAGTGGCTCGTTAAGACGATCACGTCGTCGAGCACCTATCAACTGAGTTCGTTGCCCAACGACTATAACTTGAAGGACAAGCAAAACTTCTCGCGGTACTACCCGAAGCGTCTGACGGCTGAAGTGCTCTATGACGGATTCCATCGCGTGACGAACACCAGCCAAAACTTCGGCAGCCTGCCACCGGGAACAAAGGCCGTGCAACTGCCGGACGCGGCGATCGGCCCGTATTTCTTGAAGGTTTTCGGACAGCCCCAAGGTGACACGGCTTGTGAATGTGAACGCTCGCAGGAGGCGAACCTCGCTCAAAGTTTGCACCTGCTCAACAGCAGCGAAGTGCAGGACAAGATCGCGAACGCCGCCGGCCGAGCCACCACGATGGCCAACGACAAGGTCCGCACGCACGAAGAAAAGGTCAAGGAGTTGTACCGCTGGGTCTACTCCCGCGAACCGAATGCCGACGAGTTGAAGATCGCGCTGGCGCACCTCGCCAAGCACGAAGCCAATCCGAAGATCGCCTACGAAGACATTCTGTGGGCGTTGATCAACACGAAGGAGTTCTTGTTCAACCACTAATCTCACGTATCCGTCGTCATCGGAGATGCACGACGCATGACTGATCCATCGCAGAGGAATGGAGGCAAAGGAATGATTCGACTCTGATCGAGCACATTCCCTGGCTTCCATTCCTCTGTGCTTTTGAGACTGACTGAAGAGACGGTAAATGCAACCCGACGAAAATCGTTCCCCTGTTGACCAGCTTCAACAGCTTGAATCACGAGTGTCGTGGTTGGAGTCGATGGTCTTCGCGCAGACTGTTGTGTTGGCTGTCTGTTTCTGGTGGGTCATTCCCGCCATGTTTGTGCTGTTCATTGCTCTGTTGCCGATTCTGGTCTTCGTGCATCGGTTCATTCCGCCGGTTGCCCGATGGTTCGGGCGAATGATGTCGCCCGTCGCCGAGCTATTTTCCCTGATCCGCCGTTGATCGAGATTCGCCCTCCTGAGTTCCGTCCTTCCTCGAACGAGAGTTGCCATGACTCGCACATTCGCGCTCATCACTGCCGTGGCTTTGATCGGATCGACCTCCGCCTTCGCACAGCTTCCGCAGGCGAAGTTGTTTTCGGTGTTCCCACCGGGAACTCAAGTTGGCGTCGCTACCGAAGTCGCGATCACAAACGGCGTCGAAATGGACGAAGCCAACCGGCTGATCTTCAATCATCCGGGGATCAAGGCCGAACAAAAGGTGACCGACGCGAATGGCGTGAAGACTCCAGTTGCG
>JAYVQJ010000580.1:0-7022 GCA_043777235.1 Planctomycetia bacterium | reverse complement strand
TTGCGATCTTTCAGCATGACTTGTCGCAGCAGTGGCAGCGGTGGCGAGCCTTGGCCGAGCATCGTGTCGTGGAAGCGTTGCAGCGAGTATCCCTGCCCTTCTTGCTGCTGCCAGTCGCGGCGAAGTTTCAGGATCATCAGCTTGCCGAGCGTGTAGTGCAGATAGCCGGGATCGTACGTCCCGCGCACGGCCTCTTGCCGAGCGGGCTGTTCTTGGTAGTAGCAGTTGTCTTGAAAGAATTTGGTCGCCTCATCGACGGTCATGTCGTCGCAGTGCATTTTGATCGAGCAGCACAGGCGACAGAGTCGCAGCAACGCTTCGTCTGATTGTGCGAGCCGGTACTTCGCGGTTCGCAGGCGGTCACCGGTGCCGGGGAAGCCTTCGTCGAGCAGCATCTGCTCGGTGTAGTGCGCCCAACCTTCGACGAAGGCGTAGCTCGAAAAGCATTTTCGCGAGCGGCTCAGCGTCGAGGCGTTGAAGTGCAAATGCTGTTGGTAGTGACCGGGATACGCCTCGTGGATCGAGACGACGTCGGTCGTGTAGTAGTTGAACGCGGTTAGCCATTCGTTTTTCTGTGTCGCCGACCACGCGGCATCGACCGGAGTGACGTAATAAAACGCCTCGGTCGAACCTTTCTCGAATGGGCCGGGCGAATCCATCGAAGCAAAGCTGGTCGCGCGGCGGAACGGTGGCGTCTCATCGACTTTGCAGCGGACGTCGGACGGCATCGACGCGATTTTCTTTTCGACGACGAATTGCCGGATCGCTTCGAGGCCGCGAGCGGTATCGGGAATCAAGCTCTCGGCGGTCGGGTGGTCTTCTTGAATCGCGGTGAAGACTTCGATCGCCGGTTTCGTCGGATTGATTTGCTTGGCAGTCTCGGCGAAGACCGCTTGCTCGCGGCGGAGTTCCTTCATGCCGAGTTCCAGGATTTGCTCCGGCGACTGCGTGACGAGTTCCAGTTCACGGAGCATCCGCGCGTACGTCTCTTTGCCAAGTCCGAAGCGGTGGTCGGCGTTCGGCAGCCGCTCGGTCTCCAGCCATTTGGCGTAGCCTCGCATCTCGGCAATCGCGGCGTCGTTGGCGATCTTCAATTCGGCTCGCAGAGCGTCGTCCTTCAAATCGGCGATCGCTTTGGGGAGATCGTTCTGCAAGAAGTTGGCTCCGCCGTTCGCGACCTTGATCGCCGTCTCGACGATCGGCCGGCCGAGCACCGGCTGCAAGTTCGCTCGTGCCGAGGCAAACAAACGCGGCAGTTGCTTCTCGACGGCGATGATCGAACGAACTCGCTCCGGCAGCGGCGAGTATTCACGCAGCAGATAGTTGTCGATCTGCACAGCGAGCATGTAGGTAATCGGGTTCTTCTGGTACGACTCGGCACCATCGAATTCAAACTTGGCTTTGTGAAGTCCGGCGAGCAGCACCGCATGGTCCGCTCGTGCCGCGGGGCTTAGCTTCTCGATCTGCAAGCCTGCGAGGCGACCCTCGAATTCTTTGAGTCGTTCGTGCTCGCGAGCCAACGTGGGCTTGCTGTAGTCCGCCAACTCGCCGTCGTGGTCGTGCATGCCCAACTCAAGCGCCGTGTGTGGCCGAAAGGCAAAGTACCCGGAGAGAAACTTGTCGGCCTCCGCGTGAAACGCTTTGTCAGCCGGAGTTGTCGCGGGAGCGTCGGCTCCCAAAAGTACCACCATCAAGAACATTGTGGGCAACATCAGCGAGCCTCCTGAAATGCTTGAGAATGCGGCGGGATGCTAGGGGTCGCGAGTGTTTTCGTGTAGTAGCACGGACGCTCGGTGCAGGGCCGGCTAATTCGTTGGATTGTGAAAAATGTAGGGTGGGACCAGCGCAGCGCCGGCCCACCAAGATTGACGGGATCTGATGGTGGGCCGGCGCGGCGATGCGCCGCTGGTCCCACCCTACTGATTGCGTGGTTTCACAAATTGGCCTGCCCTGACGCTCGGTGGGAGCCGTGTTGAGGCATCAACCCGACACGATTAGCATGACGCCCACGAATCCGCCTCAATGTTTTCCTTGTGAGCGTGCCGATGAGCCGACAGTCTCGAACCGATCTGCAGCGCCGTGAGTTCTTGCGCATCGGCCTGACCGGATTCAGCGGTCTGACACTGAGCCAACTCTTGCAACTGCGCGGCGGAGCGGCAGAGAAGCAGGCCGCTCAGACAACCGAACGTACTGCGATCATTCTCGTCTGGCTGCGCGGTGGCGCGAGTCATTTGGAAACGTTCGATTGTAAACCGCTCGCGTCGTCGGATTTTCGCGGACCATATCAGCCGATCGACACGAACGTCCCCGGGATTCAAATCTGCGAGCTGTTGCCTCGCCTCGCGAAAATCGCTGACAAGTACGCGCTGCTGCGGTCGATGGCTCACACGGGAGGCGGACATCCGGCTGGGTCATTGCAGGTGTTGGCGGGCGATCCCGATCCTCAGGACAAGCTCAAGCCGGAGTTGCCCGACTGGATGTCGATCGCCAGTCATCTGCGAGCCAGTGTGGACGGCTCTCGCCGAGAGCCGAACCCGACCTCGGCGAGGTTGGGCTACGCGCGCGGCATCCCAAATTACGTCGCCGTCAACCCGATCGACAACTACGACAGCTTCACGATCGCCGGCTCGACGTATTTGGGTCCGTCCGCCGAGCCGTTCAAAGTCGTCGGCGATCCGAGTTCACCCACATTTGAAGTTCCGAATATCGGTCTCAAGGACGAGCAACGGTTGCAGACGCTCAACGCTCGCAGCCGTTTGAAGACGAGTCTCGATCGTCTGCCGCGCGTCATCGACCAATCGGGCGTGATGAACGCCGTCGATCGCATCGACCAGCAGGCGCTCGAACTGCTGACGAACCCGACGGCTCGCAAGGCGTTCGATCTGTCGCAGGAGCCGGATGCGATACGCGATCGCTACGGCCGCAATCAATGGGGCCAGCAATGCCTAATGGCTCGGCGACTGGTCGAGGCGGGTGTGGACATCGTCGCGACAGAATTCGACGGCCCGTGCTGCGGACGAGTCCAAAACTGGGACGATCACGCCGTCAATCAGCACGTCTTTGACGCGCTCAAGTTTCGGTTGCCGACGCTCGATCAAGCGGTCTCGGCATTGATCGAGGACGTCTACGCTCGCGGTCTCGATCAACGAGTGCTCGTCGTCGTCACGGGCGAGTTCGGTCGCACTCCGCGCATCAGCTACGTCGCCAGCAGCGGCGAGGGAGTCGCGAGTGCTCCGGCCGGCACGGTTCAGCCCGGCCGAGATCACTGGCCGCAAGCCAACTCGATGCTGTTCGCTGGCGGAGGCATCCGCACCGGACAAGTCATCGGAGCAACCGACAAACGCGGCGAAGGCCCGGTCGAACGCCGAGTCGGCCCCGGCGATTTTCTCGCAACGATCTACCGCCACCTCGGCATCGACTACAAAACCGCCGCCGTCACTAACTTTGCTGGCCGCCCCGTTCCGATCGTCGATCACGGCGAGGCGATTTCGGAACTGGCGGGATGAAACGAATCCAATCCAACTGGCGAGCCGGTGGGCATCAGCCCCCGGACGGAATGTGATTGGTCCGAGGGCTGACGCCCGTCGGCTCGCCTTGAATCAAAAATTGTAGGAGTCCACATCTTGTTCGTGTCCCACCTCGAAAGCGCGATTGACGGTACGCAGTTGCCGGCAAATCAACTTCAGACGATGCACGCCGACCGGCCGTTGTGGGTGCGGTACAACCTCAACGCCGTCGGCCGCTGGTTTGAAAAAGAAAAACTCCGCGATCGCGAGCCGAACATGTGGCGGTATCGCGAACTGCTGCCGTTGCCGAACGGCGTCCGGCCGGTGTCGCTCGGCGAGGGGATGACTCCGGTGCTGGAATGCCCGCGGCTGGGCGAGGAATTCGGATTGCGAGATGTCTGGATCAAAGACGAATCGCACTTGCCGACCGGTAGTTTCAAGAGCCGTGGCCTCGCGATGGCGATCACGATGGCCAATCACTTCCATGTGAAGCGAGTCGCTTTGCCTTCGGCCGGAAACGCGGGCGGAGCGGCCGCCGCTTACGCCGCGCGAGCAGGCATGGAATGCTTTGTCTTCATGCCGGAAGACACGCCGGTCATCAATCAGTACGAGTGCCAACTCGCCGGAGCGAAGACGTTTCTGGTCAACGGTCTGATCAACGACTGCGGCAAGATCGTGCGGCAGGGCAAAGAGGCGATGGGCTGGTTCGATCTTTCGACGCTCAAGGAGCCGTATCGGATCGAAGGCAAGAAGACGATGGGCTTGGAACTCGCCGAGCAATTCGATTGGGAGCTTCCCGATGTGATCCTGTATCCAACCGGCGGCGGCACCGGCTTGATCGGCATGTGGAAGGCGTTCGAAGAGTTGAAAGAACTCGGCTGGCTGAAGGGAAAGAAGATGCCGCGAATGGTTTCGGTGCAGTCGACCGGCTGCGCTCCGATCGTGACGGCGTTCGACAAGGGGGAACGCTTTGCCGAACTGTTTCCGAATGCGGCGACGATCGCCAGCGGCATTCGTGTCCCGGCGGCCGTCGGCGACTTCATGATCCTCGACGCCGTGCGAGCCAGCAAAGGATTGGCAATCGCAGTGGATGAGTCTCGCATCCGCGAATGGTTGGAGCTGACTTGTCGTCTGGAAGGAATCGCCGTCTGCCCGGAAGCGGCAGCGTGCATTGGTGCGTTGGAAGCGCTGACCGCTCGCCGCTGGATTCGTCCGAACGAACGAGTCGTGATCTTCAACACTGGTGCCGCTCAGAAGTACGTCGAAGCAATCCGCTCCGAACTGCCGAAGCTGAATGTGAACTCGCCGATCGACTGGGGACGCTTGGCATCAGGAGTTGGTTCGTTGCCGGCAACGATTCCCGATGTTGAACGCATCGTGACGACGTCGGAGTCGATGCCGATCGAGGAGACCGTCGCGGTCGCAGTTGAAGCAGAGTCCATATCGCTGGTCGTCGAGACAATCGCGATTACGGAGACGTCTCCGGTGGAGGCTCCGGCAATTCCTTCGGTTTGACTGACTTCGGCCAGCAAACACCTTCACCGTATCGGTAAGGATCGGGAAGGTCGTCGGCTCGCGATTCGTGATTCACGAGGATCTGGCCGACCATTGTGGTTCCGGGAAAGTTCGCCAGCACATACGTGTTGCGGCCGTCGAAGATTTCGAGCGTTGTTTGCTGCGAACTGCCGAGCGGCTGGCCGCTCGCTCTGGCGGGTGTTAACGCCAGTTGATGCTTGCCGGCAGGAAGCTCGATGCGTCGGACTTGGATTTTGTTCGGGAGTAAACCCCAACAGCGCGTGTCGGCGTTCTCGGTGGCTTCCCAGGCGACACCAACGGCATCGATGGCGAGTTCACCGAGTGGGTTCTCGACGTGGCCAAATTCCTTGGCGGCGTACAGCGAGCCTTTCTTGATGCTGCGACGCACAACCGTGCGAGCCAGAAGATGCGGGAAGATCGCGGCGTACTGCTGAGTCGCTAAGTCACCGACGTCGGTGATCGTTTCGGTCAGTCCCGCCAAATTGCCGTCGACCGAAATGCTGACCGATTGCACTTGGTTGGGAGGGATGACGACGACCGGAACTTTCACCGGTGCGAACGTCGGCGTGACAGTGTGCTTGCCGATCGCCGACAAGATGTGATCGACGATGAGCATCGCGGCTTGAGTCGGCTGTTCGTATCGCTCTTCCTTGTACGGGCCGCGGCCGACGAGCGTGAAGACGTAGAGCACGCCGTTGCCCGGTGCCGAGTGCCGGCCGCTGGTGACTCGTTCGAGATCTTGCTTGGCGGACGCGAATTCCGGCTCCCAGTTCGCGACGAGTTGAATCGAGCGTTTGGCGTCGTCGTAGTCGCGCATCGTCGCTTCACGAAGCATTCCGCTGACGTACGCTCCGAGCGCGACGTGCTTGTAGGCGAGCTTTGGATTCTTCTCGGCATCGTCGCCGGCGGCCTTGATGATCTGTTGTTGCTTGGAGTTGACCTGCAGGGCGTAGGCATTCGCATCGCCACCGTCGTGCATCAAGTTGCTCAGCGCGAGGAACGCTCGGATTAGCACTTTCTCATAGTCTTCACCAGCATACGCGCGGTGTGTGTCATCGGTGAGATACGACGCGGCTCCTTCGGCGAGATCTTTCTGTTCGAGGAAGTCAAAGCGGTCGCGAACCTCGCGCAACGTCCGCTCGGCAACAGCGGGCTTACCAGAAGAGAGTTCGATCATCGCTCGTTCGAGCTTGAGAACGTCCGCCTCTTTGGCTCGACGCTTCTTTGGCAGTTCTTTGTCGACGAACTTCTCGGCAGCTTCGAGATGGCCGGAATGAAATTCGCCTCGCACGCCACGGAGTCGATCGGCATAGGTTGAGCAACCGGCCGCCGCCGCGAGGATCGCGAGACAAAAGGACGCGGCGAGACGGCGGCGGAAACTCGAAACTCGAAATCCGAAACTCGAAGGAAGACAGCGTGTGAGTCGTGCGTCACTCATTCGAGTTTCGGATTTCAAGTTTCCGCGTTGCGGCCGTAGACCAGTCACTCCGTGACCGGAATTCGAGTCACGGAGTGACTCGTCTACGATTAGCGATGAAACATTCGGCCGAGCCACGAATGATGGTAGCCCTTGCGGAGCTTGGCGGACTCTTTGAGGAAGTCGCCGTTGTGAATGTTGACCAGCTCCAACGTCAGCAGGTAATCGCGCTGGTAATCTTTGTTCTGCTGAGTCGTTCCCGACGTCAGCTTGGCGAACAGTAGGAAGTCGAATGGTTGTTTCATCTCTTCCATGACGGCTTGGAAGTTCCTTTGGTTCTCTTTGACCAAGAGTTCTTCGGGCCGCAGGCGAAGTTGCTTCAAGCCGACATCGACAGAGCGGCGACTGATTTCGTGGTACTGCTGCGACTCGTTGATTGCTGAGTCAATCAGTTCGTAAATCTGTTCTTTGAAATCACCGATCTCTTCGGCGGTACAATTCTCGACGCCGATGAAGCAGATCTTTTTCCGCTCGCCGATGACCATTCCGGCCGGTTGGATTTC
>JAYVQJ010000579.1:0-1834 GCA_043777235.1 Planctomycetia bacterium | reverse complement strand
CACTCTCTTCACCAAGAGTTGAATGCGGAGTGACGCTGCGACTTGCTTCTGCAACGACGATTGCGGGCCATCATCCCATGATTCCGCCGACTGGTTTCCTACGTCTAACAATTCGTTTCGAGAAACCCACAGTGCGATTCGAAAGTCGACGACAATCATGACCTTTGCGACGTTCGTACTCTCGACGGGGCGATGTGGCACACAATGGCTCGAATTGTCGTTGGCCGAGAGCTACGCGGACGTGGTTGCCACTTCGCACGATTCATTGAGTAGCACCCTCAAGTGACCGCGATCGCTCGGCGGCTCGGCGACAACTGGAATGGAATTGACGAGACAACCTTACGCCGCCGATCTCTCGCACCTCCGGAACTGAGAGCGGAAAGTTATCTCATTCCTGCCCGGTTTGATTTCACAGACAACGAATCACGTTCCGGGCGATAAACTTCTCCATCACACTCAACGACAGAGGCTGGCAAAGTTGATTTGTCGAGAACTTCTTTCTCCATGCTGTATTCAAAAAGCCCGTCGTCCTCTCGAAAAACGGGCTTCATTCGCTTCTGACGGGCTAATTCAAGAACCGTGCTATCCAAAGACCGCATCGTACTTGAACGCCTGCATCTGCGATCCGACGGAAGTCAGCAGCAAGTTGAACGTTCCTAACTGAGTATGCTGAACTGTGTATGTACCTGATTTCATTGCGCCGTACATCTGCGTGCTCAATTCGATTCGGAACGGTGCGCGGAATTTGCGGGGCCTCGGATGTTTCGCGCACGTGCTCGAGGCAGTCAAGTCCTTCGTATCGCTCAGCTTCGCCGACAGCAAATAAGTGGGTAACTGGATTCGAAAAGTCTCTCCCGTCCGCTTCGAGAAGTCTTTCAAGGTCAGTTTCCCAACATCGGTTTGTGGCGGGCCCCCTGCGATCACATCAGATTCGGTTGTCGCAGCAGCGAGACCAGTGGCGGCACCCAATGATTGCTTTAAGAATCGTCGTCGCGATTTTCCTTTGATATCCATTGTCGAACTCCCTGAGCAGGTGAAGAGTCATCTCAAAAATGGGGGTCTGTATCGCCGCAACCCTTGAAACAAAAACTGCTTCGCAACAGGAAACTGCACTGCGGTCTCCTTCTTGACACTCATGAGTGGGACGGTAGCCAAGCAAGTCGAGGGAATTCAAGAGAAACTTTGAACCCTCGGAAGCATACACAAGATGGGACGTTCTCCTTGTGGCTTGTCCGGCCTACAAAAGCCCAACTCGTCGCATAAATCAGGCTCGGAGTTTTTGCGGACTTCGTAACCAAATACCGTGGCCACATTGAAATTCCGCCCTGATACAACCCAATTCACTTTACTCGCCGCCCGGCCAGAACCAACTTCGTCCAGTCGAACGATCCGCTGCCTCGGTCAAAGGCGTCCATTGCGATCGAACGATCCACGATCAAAACCTTGCGGTAGGTGACGGGCGCGATACCCGCACTGTCGAGCAGCGGCGCGCCAATTCGAGTCACTGTCTCTGTCGCTCCTGTCGGAGTGAATTCGATGCATTCGAACATTCCAATGGTCACGAATACGACAAAACAATGACTTCGTGTCGTCGTGTTGCCAATGAGTTTCGACAGCAGTCGATGCCGCATGAGCGGAGAGATGGGAATTGATCCACTCGCGGGAAATCGGAATTCAGGTTCGGAGCAGAGTTCAAAAAGCAATCGGCCATCGGAACTTGTCGTTGGTGGTTTCCGACGTAAGACCGTGTCTTCCAGTGAGAGATTTGTGTTTTGATTTGATGTTGGCGTCAGCCCCAGATCGCGGAACGGTCGCGACGTCCCGCCCAGTGGAA
>JAYVQJ010000578.1:0-7025 GCA_043777235.1 Planctomycetia bacterium | reverse complement strand
ACCCAACCCACGACGTGCGGAACGGCGGGATTCTAGCCGCCGAGCAAACCACCACAACGAACCGCCGCGAAATTTCGGCAACCAGGATTTGTTGGTCTCCGACATTCAATCCGCTCGCAACGGGCTTGGGGCATTCGAGATTCATAGCCTGACGCCATTCAGCACGTCGTCCATCTCAGCCGAACGACAATCGCATCGAATACCCATTCAGACCGGCATGAGAAGAACGGAGCACACACATTCCCAAAACGATCATCAATTTCAAGAATCCATTCGATGGCGGTCACTTGACGCCTGCTCGTTTCGCAAAGCACGATGTCGCACAACGAGCACTGGAGGTTTTGACCGGGCCAGCTTGGAGGCATTCCTAATCATCTCTGTTGAATTGGAGGGTTCTCATGATTCGTTTGACGTGTACTGCTCTGTGTGCGTTGGCATTGGCCATCGTGACTTCGCCGCAATCATCCGCAGCCAAGGACCGCCGCTGCCAACCGCGCTGCTGCCCGCAGCCGGCATGTGCTCAACCGCAGCCGGCTTGCTGCCAGCCGAGCCCAACGTGCTGCCAACCTCAGACAAGTTCACTGTCACACGCCAATAAAAGCAGAGGACCGATTTGCCCGGCGATGGCGATGTTTGACTGGCAGGATGGAACCTGCTCGTACATGGCTTGGGACTGTCCCTTCGATCCGGCAATGGTAGACGCAGCCTGTGGACTGGTTGCGGACTTCTGCGTCTCGCCGTACACGAATTGTATTTACGCTCGCGCCGCCAAATCGAAAAACCATGCGCATCATCCGAAGCTCGAAAAGTCCAAGAAGAAACGAGATCTACACCAAGATCCAGTTCTGCAAAATCAGGGCGATCCCGCAAAGGATCCGAAAACCGTCAAGTGTGAGAAAGCTGGAAAGAGCACGGTTACGAAGTTCAGGAACAACGGAAAGTGGTTCTACGTTGAGTTGTGGGCCTATTCGGTTACGGCCCAAGACAAGGTTGGCAAGATTCAAACCGTAATCATGGGTGTTGGACGACAACTTGATGACGACGAAAAGAAATTGAGCAAAGAAGACAAAGCATCCGCCATCGACGTTGGTGACTCTGTGAGCTTTGACTCGGCTGCCAAGTTTGTCGTTCAGATTGAGTACGGTTCGATGAACTATCAGGTAATCCTTACTGAAGACCCATAACCGTGCTCATCACATCGGCCACCATGTGAAGCAACGATTCTCTGATAAACAGCCGCGTCATTATGGACGCGGCTGTTTGCTTTTCGCACATCGAAAACCGACTAACGCGGACGCATGCTTTCGAAACAGGCCGTGTCGATGCCGTGCGCCGATTCGGATCGGGTCGCTGATGTTTCCCTTTGTTGATGCACCACCTCGGATAGAAATCGAATCCGAGAGCAAGAGGGTTGTTTGCTGATTGCGTAACGGCAAGAAATGCAATTCCGTGTATTCCGCCACATTTGAAAACAGTCCCAACACCGGCGGCACAGTGGATGTGCGATCGAATGCTGGCTGACCAACGGGCTGCGGATCCCAGGCCGTTTCTGGAGGCGGGTTGTTGCCCCAGGGATAGAGGGTCGTGCCGCCGTTCGTGGCCACGAACTCATATTCCCATTCGGTTGGCAATCGCTTGCCGACACGCTCCGCGTATCGGACGGCCTCATCGTAGAACAATCCCGATACTGGATGATCCTCTGGAGGAAACTCTTTCCTCGTGAAAGTGGCGAGCGGTGGCTGACCACTGAAATGACTTCGGAATTCTTCCCAAGTCACTTCTTGAGTGTCCAAGTAAAAAGGTTCGATGTTTCGTTCATGTTGGGCCATCACTAAAGAAGCAGGAAACCCGACTGTTGAATCAGAAATCCCCACGGTAAATCCACGAGCACCCTCAAAGGCGGCCATTCCCGAAGTGACGTTGCTATCCGGGATCTTAATGATGGGAAGCTCGGCCATATCTCCAATTTGTTTCCACGATCGATGCGGATAAAGGGGCTCCGGCAGCACGCTGGGATGCGTTGGGACCATTCGATGGATTTCGTGGAACCGACCATCACGATACTCCTCGTGGAAGTTACCATCCGAATCCGGAAGGATCACGACGACAAGGTACTCGCCCGGCCGCAAGCCGATCGTCAACGGGGTGAGTTCGCTCGGACGAACGGCTTTGCTCGAATTCACCTCACCGGTAACGGCATCAATGGGATGCAACGCAATCTTGGCACCAGGCGGATCAGTCGTCAGGCGAGTTTGTACCGGCCGGATGATTTGCATCTCCGCACCGAGTGGCAAATCGGGACCGACAGTTCTCGGCCGGATGAACGCGACCGTCGAGCTAAGAAACGCCACAAGGACTGCTGCCGCGATGACTGGATTGCGCCGAGTCCAGCGCCAACCTCGTTCCACACGGCTCACTCGGCGGGCGATGATTGACTCGCCAGCGACGAAGCGGCGCAGGTCGTCGGCCATCTCCTTGGCACTCGCGTACCGCTTCTCTGGAGACTTCGCGAGGGCTTTCAGACAGATCGTTTCCAAGTCGCGCGGAATCGTACGTTCAATCGAGCGCGGCAAACGTGGGTCCGAGCATTGAATTTGATGCAACAGCATCGTCGTTGAACCATCGAACGGCCGCTGGCCGGTCAGCATCTCGTACAAGACCACACCCAGCGAATACACATCACTGGTTGGACCTGCCGAATGACTGTCTCCACGGGCTTGTTCCGGTGACATGTATGCCGGAGTGCCGAGCACGACTCCACTGAGCGTGACCGTGACTTCGGCGTTATCCACTTTGGCCAACCCAAAATCGGAAACGTGTGGGTGGCCGTCGTGGTCCACCATGATGTTGCTTGGCTTGAGGTCGCGATGAACGACTCCGTGTTCGTGCCCGAAATGAACGGCCTCGGCAACAACCGCTAAGAACTCGGCCGCTTCGGCGGGCGGATATCGGTGAACTTGCAACTTGTCTCGCAGAGTCACTCCGTCGATGAATTGGCTGACGATGTAGATCTGCGATTCCTCCTCGCCAATTTCATAGACGCGGACAATGTTGGGATGATCCAGTCCAGCGGCCGCGCGGGCTTCACGCAGAAACATCTTCCGGTATTGCTCGTTGATCTCCCCCGTTCGCGGCAGCTTGATGGCCACGGTGCGATTAAGTTGCGAGTCGCGTGCTCGGTACACCGTGCCGAAGTGACCGACTCCGACCTTCTCGATGATCTCGAAGTGCCCAACTCTTTCCGCCACTGTGTCGCGGTAAGTAACGGTCACATCTCCCACCGGAAACTTGCTGCCGCACGACGGGCAGGACACGTCGACCGCTGGCTGCGCGTCAATGACATTGAGCGCGTTGTGGCAATGCGGACATTCCAATCGCATGATCCGACTCCTTGAATCGAAGCTGCACGAATCGTGTTTCCCGTCCGTTGGTCAGACACGTCGAAGGATATCCTTTTTCATGGCCTCGAACATCGGACATCGAAATTTTCCCGAGGGCTTGTCAGCAGATCGCTGACAATGTCGTCAACCCGGAATGGTCGTCACTCAGTCGCGATACCGACCGTCGA
This sequence comes from Planctomycetia bacterium, assembly GCA_043777235.1. GTDB lineage: Bacteria > Planctomycetota > Planctomycetia > Planctomycetales > Planctomycetaceae > SXKJ01. Next base: position 3,457 of record JAYVQJ010000578.1, on the reverse strand, counting down.
ATGATGGTTGTTGCTCTGTAACGGCTCGGCTCGGCTTCCTGAGCAACTCCGAATCTGAGTCTCTCACCAACACAAACGCATTTTGGGTTTCAGCACGGTGCAACCAGCCGATAACATCCGTGCTAAAGTAGCCTCGCGGCACTTTGGGAAATCCTTCCGGTGGGAACTTGGGATCGCCAAATGAACCTTCAGAATCGAAATTGTTCGGGACCACTGCGACGCCGAGAGTTTTTGGCGGCCGGTGCGTTGGGACTTGGCGGGCTGGCGTTGCCGGATCTGTTGCGGCTGCAAGCTCAGGCGGAAGAGGCGGGGAAGACGATTGATCGCGAGACGTCCATTATTTTTGTCTGGTTGCCCGGTGGGCCTCCGCACTTGGACATGTACGATATGAAGCCCAAGGCTTCGTCGGATTATCGCGGTGAGTTTCATCCGATCCCGACGAACGTCGCCGGCTTGGACGTCTGCGAGTTGATGCCTCGGCACGCCAAGATCGCGGACAAGTACAACGTGATCCGGTCGGTTGCGCACACGTTTGCCGATCATGGCGGCGGACACAAACGGATGATGACTGGCTGCGTTCCGAACACACCGGTGGACACGGTCAATGATGCTCCGGCAACCGGCTCGGTCGTCGCGAAGTGCCGCGAGCGGATCGACAACGGTTTGCCAAATTACGTCTCGATGAATCCCGGCGGCCGAACCAACGACGTGTTTGCTCAAGGGGCCGCGTATCTCGGCCAGGCTTACATGCCGTTCAATGTCGAAGGTGATCCGACTCAGCCAAACTTTGTGGTGCCAAACATCGCATTGAATACGGCGGTGGCTCCACGAGTCGATGACCGGATGAAGTTGCTCAGCGGTCTCGACCGGATTGAGCGACACATCGACGCCTCGCGAATGATGGAGTCGATGGACCGTTATCAAACGCGCGCGGTCAGCATGTTGATGAGCGACCGAGCCAAGAAGGCGTTTGATCTCTCAAGTGAGCCAGATGCACTTCGTGATCGCTATGGCCGGCACTGCTGGGGCCAGCGTGCGTTGATGGCTCGGCGACTGGTCGAGGCGGGGGTCAGTTTCGTGACGGTAATCATGGAGAACCCGTATCAGTCGGGCGTGCCGCATCTCAAACAAGGGGTCTACAACTGGGACTCGCACGCGGTGAATTGCCACATTTGGGACGATCTCACCGTCCGACTGCCGATCTACGATCAAGCGGTGACCGCTTTGATTGAAGACGTCTATCAGCGCGGCATGGACAAGAAGACGCTGATCCTCGTCACCGGCGAGTTCGGTCGGACGCCGCGAATCGAGAAGTCGATCGGCTCACAAACCGGCGTCATGCACCCCGGCCGCGATCACTGGCCGCAGTCGATGTCATTCATCATGGCCGGCGGCGGAATGCGGACGGGACAGATCATCGGTTCGACGAACTCCAAGGGTGAGCATCCTGCCGATCGGCCGCTGACTCCCAATGATCTGTGGGCCACGGTCTATCGGCATCTCGGTGTCGACTACACCCAGTCATTCCCGGATCACAGCGGTCGCCCGATGCCGATTCTGCACTTTGGCGAACCGATTTCCGAACTGCTGCGCGGCTAACTGTCGGACTCACCGTTCTGTTCGCTTCATCGCTTTCGAGAAGTGCGGTGCCGCTGGTGAAGACGCAACATGCGTGTGTTGCGGGATTGCAGGCGAGCCGCCTGTATCACGGTTCGGCGGGCCGTCGATCAGCGTGCGAAGAAATGTTGGACTGACGAAGGCCACATTCGCGATCAGCATCGCCAGCCCGAAGGTTGGCATGCCGAGGACAACGACGATTCCCAAGTGCATCGCCATCGCGCCGAACAGAACCAGCGGACGAGTCCAACGATTCCAGATCAGCACGCAGTACGACAACTCCCATGCGACGGTGAGATGCGTCATGGCATTGATGACGAGCGGCCATTCGCCGAGCCACGTCAGATCGAGCGTTTGATATTCCTGGTTCGCGATACCACCCCAGACTGCGAACCCGTTCCACCAAGTCACCCCTTGTAGCTTCGAGAGACCGGCGAAGAGATAGATCACGCAAAGGTGACACTGCATCAAACGGATCGCGAGGTTCGCGGTGACTGAACTCGATTTAACAGGCGATACTGCTCGGCGCGACCGCCAGGTATCGACGGAGAATCGCGAGCCACTCGGCCCGATCATCAGGTACAGCGACAGCAGGCCGTTGATTTGGTCGAGACCATACAAGGCTCCGGGAGCACGATGCGCGTATGACACGGCGAAGACGAACGCTAGCACCGAAACGACTCGCGTCCATAATCCGATGGTCAGCAACATGAACGTCGTGAGTGCGGCGAGGTGCATCGTCCACAACGCGGCGGGAGTGCGGCACCACGACAGCACGCTCCACGAATAGCCGTCTTGATTGGCTTGGGCGAGCACTTCGCGCGACAGCCAACTCTGCTCACCGAAGAACGCTTCGAGATCGAGCGTCCAAACGGCGTGCGTGTAGACGAGCATCAACCCGGCGAACACTCGGATCAGACACAGCGTCGTCGGGTCGGTCGGGCTGAACCAGAAGCGATTCCAAGCATGACTTGTGGTGGCGACGCCGTCGCCGACGAACGAAGCGCAACAAGCCATCAACCAACGGAGACGTGCCAGCATGAATCACCGCCTCTCCGCGCCATGCGTGCCGAGCGGTCGCTCGGCGAACAGCGAGATATCATTGAGCGGCTTGCCGGACGACACATGCTGCGGGCTGGGGACGTAATGTCGGCGTATCGAGAGCGTAACTGCCTCGGCGCGGTGTTCGTGCCGCAGGTGCTCGGCATACGAATGCGTCACGGCCTCGAATAGCTCGCGGCGACTGTCGTCAATCGCCAGGTTGTTCAGAAACTCGCTGAGCATGAAGTGCCGGTGATAGCGCAACCGAGGCTGATGCTGCTGTACGTTCGGAAAGAATCCTCGCTCGGTGCGACCGTCCTCGAAACGCAACTCGTAATGCACGAGATGACTCGGCCCCGGATCGGGCGCGAAAAAGTGACTGCCGTGATTCAGGTTCAGTCCTTCCAGATACGGCCGGAACGTCAACCACGCTCGTTGCCACAGCGGCGACGTCGGTGCGACGGCCAGCGGTGCAATCACCAGCGCGAGCAAATGCAGGACGATGCCAACCGAGACAATCCGGCGGAGCCAGCGATGTCGTGTCCACGCGGACTCAACGTCGCCGGAAGAGAGTTCAGCCTGTTCGCTCGCAAGGTTCATTGCCTTGGAGAAATCGGTTCGTGGACCGTTTCCTGGCCAGCAACGTGCTCTTCGCAGAGCGCAAACAAAACGCCCGTTGTGATCGACACAACCGGGCGTTTGAACGTCTTTAAAAGTGATCCCAACAAACTCAGGCTCGCCGACTGACTTCTCGTAGGGTGGGACCAGCAGCGCTTCGGGCACCGGCCCACCATGAATT
>JAYVQJ010000577.1:0-7027 GCA_043777235.1 Planctomycetia bacterium | reverse complement strand
GGGATCACGCAAACAGCAGGACGGCCGGGGGCGGCCATCCTACGCCCCGCACTCCAAATGATTGACGCAAGCGACTTATCTTTGCTCTCGCGAATCCTGCGGCGATACCGCACCGAGTTGTCGTTGATCGTCGCAGTCATCGCGGTCGTGTTGCTGACAATCTGCTTGGACAGAAATCGCACATACCTCAACAAGCCGCAGGACAGCTTATTCGAGTTGCTGCGGCATGCGTCGATGCTGGGCATCCTCGCGTTGGGCGCATCGGTCGTGATCATTTCCGGCGGGATCGACCTGTCGGCCGGATCGGTGATCGCGTTCAGTGGGACGATTTGCGCGTCGTTGATTCAAGTGTTGGCTCCGGTGGATGCTCGCGGTACTCCGATCACCACGGGGTTGCCGTGGTGGGTGTTGGTCATCGCGTTCTGCGGAACGATGCTCGCGGCCTTTCTGGTCGGCAGCTTGCATACGTGGCTGATTACCGTGGTGCGGTTGCCGCCATTCGTGGCGACGTTGGCGTCGCTCGTTGGACTGCGCAGCTTGGCTCGCGTGCTGATTCCGAACATCACGAAGGCGATCTCCGGCCAAGAGAATTCGCAAATCTACATCTACGACGACTTCTTTTTGCGCTTGGGAGACGACTGGCGCATCCCAGTGTTGATCTTCGCGGTGCTGGCATTCGTGACCTGGGTGCTGTTGAGCCGCACCGTGACCGGCCGACACTTGTACGCGATGGGCGGCAACGAAGCGGCCGCGCGATTGAGCGGCATCCGCACCGAGCGGCTGAAGTGGTTGGCCTATTGTTACGGCTCGATGACGGCAGCGGTTTCCGGCATCCTTTACACGAGCTACACGAGCTTCGCCGATCCGACCACGATGGGGATCGGCTATGAACTCGACGCGATTGCAGCCGCGGTTGTCGGTGGATGCAGCTTGGCTGGCGGAGTCGGCACGCTGACCGGAGTCGCTCTCGGCGCTCTGTTTCTGCGCGTCGTGATCGACGCTGTCAACAAAACGGTGACGTCCAAACCGGATGAGTTTCAAGGCCTGATCGTCGGCGTGCTGGTCGTACTGGCGGTGACTCTGAATGAATTCCGAGGCAAGGCCGGAGCAACTCGCCGCTTTCTGCCCGGTGGGCTTGGCGTCGTCACATGGCTGAACCTGACGCTACTCAGCGGAGTCCTCGCGATGGTGATCGTTTCGGCGCACAAGCTGGTGACCGGAGTCTCGACCGCATTGATCGTCGGATTGCTGCTCGGCACGCTCGCCGTTTGGGAGCGGCGGCGGAAGTAACGAGTGACAACGGAATCCTTGCGAGTTACACCATGACTCGTCTCGTACCGCTCCTCCGAGCAACATCAGGAGGCCTCATGCCAACGATCACTCGCAAGTCTCCGATCCGAAATTCTTCAAAGACTAAACAAGGACCAGCAGAGATGGGCCGAGTTACAACGGAAGCACTCATTGAAAACTTTGGGGATCTGTATGCCGCAGAAATTGGAGCGATCTCGTCCGACGAGATTCGCCGCATCCTTGTCAAAGACGCGCTCGTGGATTCTGGCGCGACTCTGCTTTCGATCCCCAAAAAGTTGGTTAAGGAATTGGGGTTGCACAAGGTCGGCGAACGAACGGTCACGACAAGTGCCGGACCGAGAAAGGCTGGAATGTACGGTCCGGTACGACTGACGATCCAAGGCCGCTTCTGCACGATGGACGTCATGGAACTGCCGAATTCAGTACCGACGTTGATTGGTCAGCTTCCACTGGAGCACCTTGATTTCGTCATCGACCTTCGCAACCAAAAGCTCATTGGCAACCCCGCACATGGCGGCGAGCACGTCTATGAAAGTTATTGAGCAGGACGCTGTGCCAAATCACTCCGCCGTTCGTCAATCGCTGTTTTTCCGTTGGAGTTTCCGTGTCAGCCGAACATTTCGTGTGGATCAAAGCTCTTGAAGCCAATGTCTCCAAAGCGTTGCTGGGGAAGCCTGAGCCGGTGCATCTCGCCATCGTCGCGCTGCTGGCCGAGGGGCACATTTTGATTGAGGATGCTCCCGGTGTCGGCAAGACGTCGCTGGCGAAGGCGCTCGCGAAAAGCCTCAACTGCGAGTTCAAGCGACTGCAATGCACGCCCGACATGTTGCCCAGCGACATTCTCGGCAGCAGCGTGTACCTGCCAAATCGAGGCGAGTTTGAATTTCGGCACGGGCCGATCTTTTCGCACATCCTTTTGATCGACGAGATCAATCGCACGACGCCACGCACGCAGTCGGCGTTGCTCGAAGCAATGAACGAGTTGCAAGTTTCGATCGAAGGGCACACCTACACGCTCAAGCGGCCGTTCTTCGTGCTGGCGACGCAGAACCCCTTCGAGTTCGAGGGGACTTTCGCGTTGCCGGAGAATCAGCTCGACCGGTTCATGCTCTGCATCGACATCGGTTATCCCGATTTGGCGGTCGAGAAGGAGATTCTCACCAGCCACCGCAGCGGTGAACCGGTCGATGCGTTGCAGCCGGCGATGACACTGGAACACCTCGCCGAATTGCAGCAGGCAGTGCGTGACGTCCGCGTCGATGACTCGATCAACGAGTACCTGCTGAAGATCGTGCAGGCGACACGGACTCACCCAGAATTATCGCTGGGGATCAGCACGCGCGGGGCGCTGACGCTGTATCGGGCCGCTCAAAGCTACGCCCTCATCGAGCAGCGAGCGTTCGTCATCCCCGACGACATCAAGCGGCTGGCCGTTCCCGTTCTGTCGCACCGAGCGATCAGCAAAGGGCTCAGCCGCGAAGGTCAGCGAGATCGCGTGAAGTCCGTGATCCGACAAATCTTGGAAAAGACGCCTGTCCCAAAATGACCGGTTTGAGGTAAATCTCGCCGCTGAATGGGTCTGTGTGTCGTCCCAACCTCACGGAAGAGTCTCAGGGGGGAGCTATGTTCGCTCCGCATCGCCAACCGTGGTCGATCCTATTTTTGGCAGTCGTGTGCGGATTCGCGTCCGGTTGCCTGGATGCCGATCAAGGGGCCGTCGTCGTCAAGCCGCGAAAGTCGAAGGACAACGAGCCGACGGCTTCTTCGCGACGTTCATCGTCACGCGACACGGCTCGCGCGGCCGCGCGAGGGACGCGTGATCCGAAGTTGGAACACGAACTCAGCAAAGTGGACGAGCTGATTCGACAAGCGGGCGGCGACGAGTCCGACAAGCTGGCGCTGGAGCTCGACGATGAAGTTCCGGGCAAGTCCACGATCCGCACTGCGTTCGCCGAAGAGCCGGTCGTCGGCAAGAAGTTGGCTACGAAATCAGAAACGAAGCCCGCGAAAGCAAATCGGCTGGCGAAAGAGTCGAGTCCTTACTTGCTGATGCACGCGCACAACCCGGTCGATTGGTTTCCGTGGGGACCGGAAGCGTTCGAGAAGGCGAAGAAGGAAGGAAAGCTGATCTTCCTGTCGATCGGCTACACCAGTTGTCACTGGTGCCACGTCATGGAGCGGCTCGTCTTCTCGAACGAGGCGATCGCCAAATACATGAACGAGAACTTTGTGTGCGTCAAAGTCGATCGCGAAGAGCGGCCCGACATCGACGACATCTACATGACCGCGCTCTCGGTTTATTTCCGCTTGAGCGGTTCGGACCAAAACGGCGGCTGGCCGCTGTCGATGTTCATGACCGCTGAAGGAAAGCCGATTGCCGGTGGCACTTACTTCCCACCGGACGACGCCGAAGGACGCATGGGCTTCCCGACAGTGATGAAACGGATCTCCGACTTGTGGCGAGACGATAAGAAAGCGCTCGAACAAAACGCTGAGGTTCTGACGACAAACATTCGCCGCGTGATGTCCTCGAAGGTCGTTGTGCAAGACACACCGTTGACCGTCGAGTTGGCTGCCGCGACCGTGAAATATCTCGCCGAGACTCACGACGCGAAGTTCGGTGGCTTCGATTTCAATCCGGCTCGAGCGAACGCTCCGAAGTTTCCGGTGCCGAGCAAACTCGCCGTCCTCTTGTACGTCGCGAACCGCGACAAGGACGACGCGCTGCGAGCCAAGATCACGTTCACGCTCGATGCGATGGCGGCCGGAGGCATTCGCGATCATCTCGCTGGAGGCTTCCACCGCTACAGCACCGACCGAGCTTGGAAGGTGCCACACTTCGAGAAAATGCTCTACGACAACGCGCAGCTCGCCGACGTCTATGTCGAAGCGTTCCGACAAACCAAAGACCCGGCCTACAAGTTGATCGCCGAGGAAATCTGCGATTTCGTGCTCCGCGAGATGACCGACAAGCGCGGCGGTTTCTTCTCGGCACTGGATGCCGACAGCGAAGACGTCGAAGGGAAAAGTTACGTCTGGTCCGAACGTGAAGTTGATCAACTGCTCGGCCCGGATTCCGAAGCGTTCAAGCTCGCCTACGGCTTGAAAGAGAAGAATACATTCGAGGTCGGCTACGTCCTGCATCAACCGCAGCCGCTCGATCAAGTCGCCGCCAAGTTGAAGATGGCTCCCGATGATCTCGATCGCCGCTTGAAGGGAGCCAAACAGAAGTTGCTCGCCGCTCGCAACCGTCGCCCGCAGCCGCTGACCGACGACAAGCTGCTGACCGGTTGGAACGGTCTGATGATCAAAGCCCTGTCGAATGCAGGAGCTCGCTTTGAGCGTGCTGACTACTTGATCGCCGCCGAACGAGCCGCAATGTTTGTCGTCTCCGACTTGCGTGACCAAGAAGGCCGCTTGCATCGCAGTTACCGAGGTGGGGTGAGTCCAATCAAGGCGTACCTCGACGACTACACGTATCTCGTTGACGGCCTGATCGCGCTGCACCTGGCGACACGCGAACCGAAGTGGCTCAACGCAGCCTCGAAGCTGACCGACGACCAACTCAAACTCTTTTGGGACGATCAGAACAACGGGTTCTTTTTCACAGCGACCGATCACGAAGAACTGCTCGCCCGCTCGAAGGACCGCTACGACTCGGTCGTTCCGTCGGGCAACAGTGTTGCTATTCGCAATCTGCTGCGACTTGCGGTCCTGACGAAGAACGACAGCTATCGCGACAAAGCGGAAGCGACTCTGAAAATGGCGGCCGGGTCCATGCAAGACTCTCCGGGTGGCTTCCCCAACATGGCCCTCGCGCTGTTTGAGTTCCTCGACAAACCGAAGTTCGGCGCTTCTCGCCGCACGGTTGATCCCGACGTCCAACCGGCCGCTGGAGAAGAGGTCATTGACATCGCCGCGAAACCGAAACGTGAACCCACGAATCCGGCCCCGCTCGCCGACAAGTCACCGAAGAAGGACTCCAAAACGGATAAGACCGAAAAGCCGAAGAAGACCGAGATTCTCGCCGCCGAAGCGCATCTGAGTGTCGATCGTCTACCAGCAGGAGACTCGTGCCGCATCGCGGTAGTGCTCGATATTAAGGAGGGCTGGCACATCAACCAGAACCCGCCGGCCCCTGACTATCAGATGCCGACCACGTTCACGATGAAGACGAAGCACGGCAGCAAATTGCTCAACGTGAAGTATCCCAAAGGGCACAAGTTCACCCCGCCAGGAGCTCCCGAACCGATCGTCGTCTACGAAGGCCAAGTGGTCCTGTTCGGTACGATCGAAGTCCCGCAAGATGCCGAGAACGAGACCGAGGAATTTGATCTGTTCATCAAATATCAAGCCTGCAGTGCCGAGCGTTGTGAGACACCGAAGACACTCAAGCTCTCTGGCAAAGTTGAAGTCGCTCCCGTCGGCGAGAAGGTGAAGTCGATCAACGACAAACTCTTCAACCCGCCGAAGCCGACCACAAAGAAATGACGACCAGTGCTTTGTCACAACCCTATTTTCGGGTTGCGCAGATCAGCCGGTACGCGCTAGCGTCCGGTTCCGAATGTCGATCAACTCTCGAACCGGACGCTAGCGCTGCCGGCTCACGAATCACAGTTCTCTATCAGCCTCTTAGTTTGTCACCATGCAACGCATCCTGCTGAAGTCCAAGATTCATCGCGCGACCGTCACCGACGCGCATCTGCACTACGAAGGCAGCGTCACCATCGACCGCGATCTGATGGACCGAGCCGACCTGATTGATCACGAGCAGGTCCAAATCTACGACGTCAACAACGGTAACCGACTGACGACGTACGTGATCCCCGGCGACCGAGGCTCCGGCATCATCTGTATCAACGGAGCCGCCGCGCATCTGATTCACACGGGCGATCTCGTCATCATCTGCGCCTACGCCAGCTTCGAGGAATCGGAAGCGAAGACCTTTCAGCCGCGCGTCGTGCTTGTCGATGCGAAGAATCGGGCGAAGTCGTAGGATGGGCACTCCTGCCCGTCCCTTTCTTTCGGCAAAACAATGTCGGGCAAGAGTGCCCAACCTACGGATCACGCTGGCGGCGGGATCGCTCCGGGAGCTGGGACTCCCTTGCCCGCCTTGATGTAGTCGCCGCGTTGTCGAGCGTATTCCTCTGGCGTCAACGAATCGTCGCTTAACTTCTCAGGAGAGTTCGCCTCGTCGAAGTAGCGTCGCAGAAACGGAACGCACCAGCCGCAGCCGGTCCCGGCTCCGCCACACTCGGAAAGCTGGCTGGCTCGGCGTGGACTGTGAATCCGCTGGAAGTTGAGGATCTTCCGCTTCGAGATGTGGAAGCAGTAACAAATCGTGTCATCCAACTCCACGACGAAGACTCCAAGTGTGAGTTAGTTTTTCTGCATCACCGGCCGCAGTTCGATCTTTCCCTCAACCGTTCGCCGTTCCAAACCGACTTGTTTGAGCAGCGTATCGAGAATCTCGGCGACGGTCGTCTGCTTCAGGCTGAGCGTCACGATCTTTTGCAGATGTTGCTCATCGACACGTTCCAAATCCCAAACGATGGGGACACCGGCGAGTTCCTCAAGCGTGTCCAGCACTTTGACGAACGCGACTGGCTTCGTTTGATCGAAGCGAGCGATCTTTTGTTGCAACTTTGCTTCAACGGCCTCAGGAGTCGGTGGAGCGGGTAGCGGTGGCGCAACCGGCTTCGGTGGGTCGACCAGA
>JAYVQJ010000576.1:0-7036 GCA_043777235.1 Planctomycetia bacterium | reverse complement strand
TCCGGCGGACTCGGTTCCCCCACACGCTTTTCTCTCCCCTTCAACCTGTTACCTATGTCCCCGAACGACTGTTACCCTTGTCCCCGGTCCAAAGACGGGAGCGTGATGGCTACGTAGCCGTCATCGCTCCGCGTGACGAGCCGATTGATATCGAGCGCAATTATTTTCTGGAAGCCGTATGACATCCTCGCCGACGACACTCTCGCGAAACGGCCTTGCAAAACCGGGGCAATTCGTCTTTCTTACCGCACCATCAGTTGCCGAGGCCATAGTCTGCCCGTGACTTCGGTCCAACCCTCCCCGTGCGAGCCTTTCAGAATGAGCGAATCCGCGAAGCGTGTCGTGATCACCGGTCTGGGCGTCGTCAGTCCGTTGGGCATCGGCGTCGATGCCTTTGAGGCCGGACTGAAATCCGGCAAGAGCGGCATCGCTCCGATTTCGCTGATCTCGTACAGCGCGGCCCCCGGAAACGTCGGGGCTGAAGTGAAAGACCTGACCGACGAGACTGCCAAGACGACGTGGCTCAAAGGACAGCGCAAGAGTTTCAAAGTCTACAGCCGCGACATTCAGTTGGGTGTGCTCGCGGCGATCCTCGGCATCGAGCAGTCGGGCCTGAAGGTTGAAGAACTCAATCACGAACGGATCGGCGTTGAGTTCGGCTCCAATCAGATGTACTCGCCACCGGAAAACCTCCAAAGCGGAGCCGATGCGGCGGCTGACGAGAATCTCAAGTTCCAATTCGACCGCTTTGGACAGACCGGCTTAACTGCGATGGAGCCCCTGTGGCTCCTCAAGTTCCTGCCGAACATGCCCTCGTGCCACATCAGCATCCTGGCCGACGCACGCGGGCCGAGCAATTCGCTGACGCTCGCCGAAGCCTCCGGCAACGCCTCGATCGGCGAAGCCATCCGCATCATGCGCCGCAATCAAGCCGACGTGATGATCACTGGCGCGACCGGTACTCGTACCGTCTCGATCAAAGCCATTCATGCACGCCTGCAAGATGAACTCGCGGACCATCCGGGCGACCCGCCGGAAACTTGGAGCCGCCCGTTCGACGCCACTCGCAACGGCCAAGTGCTCGGCGAGGGAGCCTGCTCGATCATCCTTGAAACAGAAACTTTCGCTGCCGCGCGCGGAGCAACCATCTACGGCTCGATCCTCGGCACCGGCTCGTCGTGCGTGATCGATAAACAAGGCCGACCGAACTTTCGACTCGCCTTCTTCAACGCCGCGAAGGCCGCGTTCCGAGATGCCGGAGTCACCGCCGACGATATCGGCCACGTCAACGCCTTCGGCCTCAGCGCCGTCCGCTGCGACGCCGAAGAAGCCGCCGCAATCCACGACCTCTTCGGTGCTCGCGCCGAACAAATTCCCGTCACTGCCTTCAAGAGCCAACTCGGCAACTCCGGAGCCGGTTCCGGCCCGTTGGAACTCGCCGCCTCACTGCTCGGCCTGCGAGCAGGAGTCGTCTTCCCGACGCTCAACTACCGCAACCCCGACCCCGCCTGCCGCCTCAACATCATTCACGGCGCACCAGCCCCGATCAGCAACAAGCTGTTCTTAAAACTCAGCACCACCGACATCGGCCAAGCCACGGCGCTGATCGCCGCAGGCGTGTAGTTCACAAACACAGCCTCTCGCTTGGCGGAAGGTGACTCACACCAACTCCGTCGTCACCGTTCCAAAGCAGCCAAAGTCGGCAAGGAGTTGGCTCCCTTGTTCGATCAGGACCGGAACGACACTCGTCCCCGTCGTTACGACGTGGCCGGCGAGAAGCGCGATGCCTTGAGAACTGAGTTCGTTGGCGATCCAGGTTATGGCGATTCGCGGATCGCCCAGCACGTTGGAACCAACCCCTTCGCGAGCGACGGCTCCGTTCAATTGCAGACGGACGACGTGTGCGCTGAGGTCGATCGCGCGCCAGTCAGCGGTGGTCGGTGCTCCCAAGACGAAATAGTGAGCACACGCGTTGTCGGCGATGAGCTGTGGCGAGCCGACGATGCAGAAGTCGTTGTAGCGTGAGTCGGGAATCTCGATCGCCGGATGCAGCGTGTCGATCGCGGCCATGACCTCGGCGAGTTCGTAGGGCTGGGATCGTGGCGGCAAATCTCGGCCGAGTCGAAACGCGAACTCCGCTTCCGCGACACGCATGCCGTTGTTGCCGAGCACAATCGGCGTCCCGTCGGAGTGGACTCGGTTGGCCAGCAGACGACCGGCGAGTGGGCCATCGACTTTCAGATGAGCTTGCCCGGCCACACTGGTCGCGGCGATCTTCCAACCGACAGTCGCTTGGCCGGAGACCTCGGCCAGTTGGCGTTGAATCTGATAACCGTCAGCTCGGGTCGCGGGACGAAACGATTCGGGGATCGAGTCGATGCGACGCTCTGCGGTCCAGGTTTGCCAAAGCAACTCGGCGGCGCATTGAGATTGGTCTTGGTTCATTCGCGACGCTTTCCGGAGTGAGTTGTAGGTCAGTCTTTCCAAGACTGACATTTCTGCGAGGCCGACACGATGTTGTTTCCAATGCGAGTCTTGGAAAGACTCGCCTACAGTTGGCTCACATCGACTCCGCGTCGAGCCACACGATTTCACGGCCCTTTGAACACAACCCCTTCCTTCATCACGAAGACGACGTTGTGCATCGCCTTGATGTCGGTCAGTGGATTTCCTTTGACGGCGATGACGTCGGCCAGCTTCTTCGGTTCGAGCGTCCCCAGTCGATCTTCAATCTTCAGCAGTTGAGCGGCGGTCAGCGTGGCCGACTGAATCGCTTTCATCGGCGACATGCCGCCGGCAACCATCAGTTCGAACTCGCGAGCGTTCTCGCCGTGCGGTGAGACGCCGGTGTCGGTGCCGAAAGCGATCTTCACTCCGGCGAGATGAGCTTTCTTGAAGGTCTCGCGAATCACTGGGCCGATCGCGGCGGCTTTCGGGCGGACGATTTCCGGGAAGTAACCGGGGATCTGCGCTTGAGCCGCGACCCAATCACCGGCGAGATTCGTCGGGACGAAGTACGTTCCGCGCTCCTTCATCAGCGTGATGATTTCGTCGGTCATGAACGTGCCGTGCTCGATCGAATCGACTCCGGCCAGCACCGCCCGTTTCATGCCCTCGGTGCCGTGAGCGTGAACGGCGACGATCATGCCGTAATCGTGAGCGGTCTCGACGACCGCTTTCAGTTCTTCTTCGGTGAACTGAGGGTTCTGACCGTTCGCGGCCAAGCTGAGCACTCCGCCGGTGGCCGTGAGCTTGATGAGATCAGCTCCGTCCTTGTACCGCTGACGCACCGCTTTGCGAGCGTCATCCGGCCCGTTGATGACCCCTTCGAGCGGCCCGGCATCGCGTTTGAAATCACCGCGCAGCGCGTTCGTCGGATCGGCATGACCGCCCGTCGTGGCCAGCGATTTGCCGGACGTAAAGATGCGTGGCCCCGGCACCCAACCTTCGTTGATCGCCTTGCGCAAAGCGATCGAGTTCACGCCATTGTCCCCCAAGTCACGCACCGTCGTGAACCCCGCCAGCAGCGTCTTCCGAGCGTACACCGTCGAACGCAGAGCGTAGTCCGCCTGCTCCATGAAGAACCGCTCGGTGTACGAGTCCTTCGAGTGCTGCGACTGCAAGTGCGTGTGCATATCCATCAGGCCGGGCATCACGGTCTCGTCCGCCAGCGAGATGAGCTTGTCTCCCACCTGCGGTTCGATGAAGCCATCGACGATGCGCGTGATGCGGCCTTCGTCAATCACGATCGACGTCTTGCCGCGCGGCTCGTCATTCCGGCCGTCGATGAACCGTCCCGCATGAATGATCGTCGCCGCGTGGGCGGCGGCCGAGAACGAAAGAAATGTTCCGACGAACAAGACCAAACGCTGCAACATGGCGAATCACTCCGCAGTCAGGACGGGGCGGCAACAGACACTGTTGAGAATTCCAAGACCTTAACAGGCGACGCAGATTAACGCGGAGCAATAAAGCCGCAACCATACCTCACATGGTGAGATCATGATCGATTGGGAGTCGTGTTCCACAACCGAAATGCGAGTCATGGAATGACTCGCCTACGTAGCTCAGTCATTCCATGACTGAGATTCGCGTTGGCCCCGAACCAACGACGGCAATCAATCCTGACCGCGATAAATATGACGCGACCTGACTTATCACTCTCTTCCACGAACAAACCGTGACAACGCATATCGGCCCGCGTCCAAATGCGGAACCGTGCTGCTCAACAACTCGGCGACGAGCTTGCCCGTCGCGGGAGACATCGAAACGCCAAGCATGTTGTGGCCGGCGGCGATCAGCACGTTGTCCATGACCGGAGACCGGTCGATGATCGGCACGCTGTCGGGAGTCATCGGCCGCCAGCCGAACCATTCTTCCTCGATCGGCTCGGCAGGCGGATCGTCGAAGTAATGAGCGGCACCGGCGGTCAGCAGCGAGAGGCGGCGGCGATTCAGCGAAGCATCGTAGCCGGCGAACTCCATCGTTGATCCAAGCCGATAACCGGAAAGCATCGGAGTGACGGCGACGCGATCTTCTTCGCAAAGCATCGGCAGCGTCGGACACTTCGCGGGCCGGCGCATCGTGATCGAGTAGCCTTTGCCGGGTTGAATCGGAATCTTGCAACCGAGTTCGCGATTCAACCACGGAGTCAGCGCGCCGGCCGCGACGACGAAGGCATCGGCGGTGATCTCCTCTCGCGAGGTGATCACTCGCGTCGCGCGCATGCCGTCGCGAACAAAACTCTTCACGTCGCAATCGTCGCGAATCGTCACGCCCAATCCCGTGAGCACTCGACGCCATGACGACATCAGCTTATCCGGCCGCAGATGCGCGTCGCCGGGATAATGCCAACCGCCAGCGAGGCCGCGCTTGAGAGCCGGCTCCAAATCACGCACGTCGTCCCCCACGAACCGAGTCAGCGACATGCCGAATGATGTTCGCAGCAACTCCGCGTTTTGGTCGTGATGCTCCAGCGCCGCTTGAGTCCGAAACGGGAACAGCAAACCGAGCGTCTGCCATTCGCAATCGAACGGTTCGTTCGCCATCAGTTCGTCGTACAACGACCGCGACGATTGCAGCATCGCTTGAATCGCCTGAGCTGACGTGAGCATGTCCTGTTCGTTGCAGCGGCGAGCGAACTGAAACAACCAACTCCACAACGCCAGATCGAATCGCGGTTTGATCGAGAACGGCGAGTTCCGCGAGACCAACGCCTTGAGCGTCTGCCTGATCGCCCCCGGAACCGTCAGCGGCAAAACGTGACTCGGCGAGACGAACCCGCAATTGCCATGCGAGCACGCTTTGCCGAAGTGCCCGCGATCCAGAACGGTGACGCTTTCCCAACCAGCCTTCTTCAGGAAATACGCACAGGCGGCTCCGATGACTCCACCACCGACGACGATTACTCGGCCATTACTCATCGACAGCGTTCTCCGGAAAAATCGTAGCCCTGTCGCTCCGCGACAGGACAGCCGATCGCGTGAACGGCTCCGATCGGTTCTTATACGGATCGCAAGAAATAACTGCGCGTTTTCCCATTCGGCTCGTCACGCGGAGCGGTGACGGCTACGTAGCCATCATCGCTCCGCGTGATGAGCCGAGCGCTTCACGCAGCGCAGGTATTTTCTGCGATCGGCTCTTGCAAACTGATCGTGAGAACGACATCGGTGCCATGTTCGGCTTTCCTGTCGCGGAGCGACAGGGCTACGTTCGCGCCGATCGCAGCATCATCGTGGCCGCGTAGATCACGGCGACGACGACCAGCCAGCGGACGTACTCCAGCGGCATTTCCTTCACGACATAGGCCGCGATGAGCACCGCCGGTACACCGCAAAGCGTCATCACGAGCGCCGCCGGAGCGCTGTAGCTCCCTTCGCGAATGAATCGCAAACCGCCGGTCGGCATCAGGAACGCGCACGAACCCATCATGATCGGAAACGCCGCGCGCGGGTCCATCCCCAGCAAGCTCACGAGAATCAGACACGGGCCGTACAGACCGACTCCCAGCGTCATCAAAGCCCCCAGCAAGAAGTTCGCGCCCAGCCCCATCCACAGGCGAGTTCCTTCCAGAGTCAACGCGTCGCCGCCGGGCGGGAGGATGTCGAACTGCTTCATCACCATCAACGTCGCCGCCACCAGCAGCGCGAATCCCATGCCGAGTTGAATTGCTCGCCGAGACAAATGAGCCACCCAGCCCGCGCCCAGCCACGCTCCGGCCACCGCAGCCGCGATCAACAGCGCGAGCGTTGAGAAATCGACTTCCACGATGGCGATGTAAATGAGTGCCTGCGCGACCGTCGGGATCGCATATCCGACATTCAGCGTCCCCGGAATTTTCTCGTCCGGCACCGATCCCCGGAACTTGAACGCGGAGGTCGTCGGAGCGAAGTTACCGATCCCCAGCGTGTCGAAGAACGTGAAGACAAACGCGACGACCGCATGAAAGATCGAATGCGGCGATGCGTCGGGTGTCGTGTCCGCCGAGCTTTTCGGAAACCTCTTGGCCCAAACAAAGACAAACCACGCCGTCACGACGCCGAGTGCCACGAACAAAATCGTCTTCGGGTTTTCCATGAGGCGTCTCGTTTCCGGTTACTTGGTGGCTCGCGAGGCGAGCGATTCGAGATACGTCACCAACGAGGCGAGGTCTTCGAGGGTTGAGTCTTTGGCAAGACCTTCCGGCATCATCGAGATCGTTTGCTTGGCACGTTCGTCGATGTCTTCGACTCGGAGCTGCACTTCGTTCCCTTCGCTGTTGCGGATCGTCACGACGTCGGCTGCCTCGCTGATGACGAAGCCGCTGATCTGTTTGCCGTCGTTCATCACGAAGACGTTTGTCACGAAGCCCTGAGCGATCGTCTTGCTGGGAAGCATGATCGACTCGACCAGTTGCTCGCGTTTGTAAG
Source organism: Planctomycetia bacterium (assembly GCA_043777235.1). GTDB lineage: Bacteria > Planctomycetota > Planctomycetia > Planctomycetales > Planctomycetaceae > SXKJ01. Next base: position 128 of record JAYVQJ010000576.1, on the reverse strand, counting down.
TCTTCGCAACGTTCGGCAAGTACGGGCCGCGGATCGGCTCGTCCGGTTTCACGGTGTGGCACTTGTTGCAATTGAGCTTGAGGAACAGTCCCTCGCCGCGTGCCGCGTCCCCTTTGATCTTCTGCACG
>JAYVQJ010000575.1:0-1848 GCA_043777235.1 Planctomycetia bacterium | reverse complement strand
GCCGCGAGCCCAGCCAATCGTCGGATAGAAGATGATTTGCTCATCGGATTTGATCGGCGATCTCACTTTGGTCTCCCGTGTCGCGGCTGAATTGCTCGCCTTGGTGACGGAATCTGGTTGCCGATCCAATACGACGGCGAGCACGGCCACGACGACCAAAACCAGCAGGCCAAACGCAAACAGGAGGTTTCGGTTCATGGCTGAGACCACGGCGGCAGGGTGAAAACCAGCTCTTCGAACGGGGGACGCTTGAGCTTCGGCGGCGATGACGGTTCACTCTCGCCCCTTTCCGCGACACGGTATCGCGGTGGCTGAGGATCGCAACCTTAGAAGTGAGGTGTCCTGTGCGAGCCGTGTTCTGCTGGCTGTGCATCGTGCTGACGTTCTTTGTTGGTCTGAACGAATCCACAAAGTCATTCGCTGACGATTCGACTCTGGCAACTCAGAAGAGCCGCAACGTCGTCTACATCACATGGGACGGCTTTCGCTGGCAAGAGTTGTTTGGCGGTGCTCAGGAGACGCTGATTGCGAAGGACGCCGGCGTCGCGGACGTCGAGGGACTCAAGCGGAAGTACTGGCGAGAGTCCGAAACGGAGCGGCGCGAAGTCTTGTTGCCGTTTGTGTGGAAGACGATGGCAACCAAGGGGCAAATCTTCGGTGACCCGGCGAAGAATGCGGCGGCGAAGTTAGAGAACACGCACAAATTTTCGTATCCCGGCTACAGCGAGATGTTCTGCGGATTCGCGGATGACAAAGGGATCGACTCCAACAAAAAGTTTTCGAACCCGCACGCCAACGTGTTGGAGTTCTTGAATCGCCGGCCGAGTTTTGAGAAGCGAGTTGCCGCAGTCGCGACTTGGGATGTGTTCCCGTCGATCCTCAATCAGGAACGGAGCGGCGTGTACGTCCACGCGGGGCCGGTGTCGATTCCGGGCGACTCGTTGACCGACCGAGAAAAGTTGCTCAATGAGATGATCGCCGACACGGTCGTCCTCTGGCCGGACAATCAAATCGACGTGATCACGATGCAGGTCGCTCGCGAGTATCTGCTCAAGCACAAGCCACGAGTGTTCTTCATCGGACTGGGAGAGACTGACGAATGGGCACACGCTCGGCGGTATGACCGCTATCTGCATTCGGCGAATCGAGCGGACGCTTTCACGGCCAAGCTATGGGAGCTGTTGCAATCCCTGCCCAACTACAAAGACCAGACGTCAATCGTGCTGGCGTGCGATCACGGTCGAGGGAACACGATCCGCGACTGGACGGACCACGGCGCGAAAATCGAGGGAGCCGAGTTTGTCTGGACGGCGGTGCTCGGCCCGGACACTCCCGCGCTCGGTGTCCGATCGGACGTAAATGCCACGCTCAGTCAGGTTGCGGCGACGCTCTCTACACTGGTCGGCGAAGATTTTCGAGCGGCCAGCCCCATGTCGGCACCTGCTCTGCCGTTGATTGTTCGCGACTTGTTCTCACAGTAGTTTTTCCGGGAATATGCGTTGATTGGCCGCACTGAGTCACGTTCTTTGGTATGGGACATCTCTTGCTGGAGTGCCAATTCGAAGGATCAATTCGAGCGAAACCGAGCGGAGATCATGACGAATCCTGCGGATGACTTCATGGAAACGGCGTTGGAGATGCCTGGCTTGCTCTTGCCGGCCAGTAACGAGCATCCGGCCGTGCCGCCGATTGCGTCCAACGTTGCCGCAGTCACTTCACAGACGAAGCCCGCCCGCGGCCATGATCCGGTCGGCGAGTGCATCATCCGGTTCACCGACGAACTGCGAGCCGGAATGCGGCCGAAGATTGAAGAATATCTCAACGAGGTCGCTCCGCCGTGGCGCGAAG
>JAYVQJ010000574.1:0-7075 GCA_043777235.1 Planctomycetia bacterium | reverse complement strand
GCGCGTGCCGGCTCATGGTCTGAGGCGGAGCCTCGTTAGTCTTACGGAGCTGTCGTTCCATTTCCCGCCGGCTTCGCCTCAGCCGGTATCCCTTCCGTCAGCATCTTCAACATGCTCGAAGACGCCGACAGAACCAGCGTCGTCTTATCGTTCAGGATCGTGCGGTACGCATCGAGCGTTCGCATCGTCCGGTAGAACTCAGGATCGGCCGCGTGAGCTTGATTGAGAATCGCGGTCGATTCCGCTTCCGCTTCGCCTCGAATCCGTTCGGCATCGGCGTCGGCCTTTGCGATCAATTCCGCGCTTTGTCGATCGGCATGACTGCGAATGACGGTGCTTTCGGCCAGACCCGCGCTGCGGTATCGGTCGGCGATCTTTTGGCGTTCGCTCTTCATCCGCTCGAACACCGCTTGCTGATTGCCGAGCGGAAAATTGATTCGCTTGACCCGCACATCGACGATCTCGATCCCCAGCCGATCGAGCAGTGGTTCGCCGTCGGATCGGCCTTGTTGCAATTGCTCGCGAATCTCACGCGACAGCTCTTCGAGCACTCCTGATTGATTCCCCTTTGGTCCTGCTTCGGAGTCATCGACGCGCAGCAAGTTGCTGAGCTCAAGCTGTCCGACTCGCGTGGCGACAATCGACCGCACGCGGCTTTCCAATTTCCCAGCAGCCGCTTCATGGCTGCCGAGCGATCGAAAGAAAGTCACGACCGATTGCTTCGCTTCGGACTGTCCGATGCGCCAGCATACGAACGTCTCGACGGTGATGTTTTTCTTGTCGGCCGTGAAAACCTCTCGTCCCGGCGGATCGAACAATTGCACGCGCGCGTCAAATCGCCGAACCGTTCCAACGGGCCACGGCCATTTGAAATGCAGCCCCCGATCCTCCGGCCGGTCGTACACCGCCGCGATGTGCCCAAGCCGCTCGACGAGAACCAATTCGGTCTCGTCAACCAGCACAACAGAACTGATCGCCGAGAAGGCCATCACAGCAAACAGCGCAATCACGACCGTCGAACGCCACCAGTTCGATGGCTGCGATTGGTCATTGGTCATCGGTCGTTGGTCATTGGTCATTGTTTCAATTCCCCCTATCTCCCTATCCCCGTTTCTCCCCATCTCCCGCCCCAATCACTTCTCCGTCTCCGGCATCTCCAATCGCTGCAACGGAGTGTCGCTCGACGGCAATCGAATCGGCGATTGCCCCGGTTCGGTCAGCCACAGATGCGATTTGCCTCGCAACGCCGGGTCCAAAATCATCAGCGGCCGAGTGGCCAGAACTTTTTCCATCGTCGTCCAATACAGATGCAGATTCGTCAGCGTCGGTTCTTCGGCGAAAACTTTCACGACACTATTGAATCGCGCGGCTGAGCCAGCGGCGGCTTCGACTTTGCGAGTCTTCTCGCTGCGAGCCTTCAGTAGCTTCGCCGCCGCGTCACCAGAGAGAACTCGGTCGTCCGAATCGAAGTTCACCGTCAGCTTCTGCCACAGAGCGTCGTCCAATTTCCAGCCGGTGACGCCGCCGGTTGTCGAGGCATCAGGCAATCGCTTCGTCGCATCGACACTGTCAGTCAACACGCGGATCGCTCGCTCGCCTGCCGCGCTCAGCACTTTGCGAGCGTAATAGCCCTCGGCCTCGTTGATGAATTGTTCTCGCTGTTCGAGCGCGTCTGCGACTTGCCGATACGCCGGCACGACCTGCTGCGGCGGATGAATGTCGAGCAAGTTGAGATCCAGCACTTCAATGCCGATTTCGTATGACGTCATCAACTCGCGAATGCGGACCAAGCAGCGAGCCTCGATCTCGCGCCGTCGATTCGTCAGCAAAGAATCGAGTGACTCGGTTGCCGCGATTTCGCGGAGCACGCTTTCGGTGACCGCTCGCAACGTGTCGTCGGGCCGCGACGCCGCGAAGGCAAAGCGCCGCAGATCGCCGATGCGAAATTGAACTTCGCCGGTCATCTCGATCGGAACTTCCTCGCCGGTGAGCGTGAAGGATTCGGGGGCGACCGGTTCGTAGTCGGTGTCCGCGTGCTCGCTCATCCATTCGACCGGAGCGCGGAACACACCGTCATATTTCAGCGGCGTCGGTGCCGAGCGGAATCCAATTTGAACCGCACGGACCTCGGCGACTCGCTCGCGACGCACCGATTCCAACCCGCAGGGCCAGCGCCAGTGCCAACCAGCAGTGAGCGTCGTCTCGTATCGGCCGAGCCGCGTGACAACCGCTTGCTCGTCTTCGCTCAACAAAAGAATCCCCGAACAGCACCACCACAAGCCGAGCACCGCCGCCGTCGTCCGCACGAGCGTCGGCCAGTGATCGAGGAACCCAAACACCAACCGCGTCGGTGACAGTCGCTCGACCATCCATTCGACGAAGTTCGCCGCGCCGTTCGAGAACCGGCCGAGTCGTGTCTCGTCCCAACGTTCGAACCACAGCAACCGCATCGCGTTCAACATCACCGCCAGCGACGAGATTTCGTGAAACACCGCCGCGACCGCCGGATTGATCCAGCCCAAACTGCCGAGCAACATCCCCGCCGCGTTCATGCCGAAAGCAAACACGAAAATGCTCTGCCGGATGACGAGCACCAGTTGTCTCGACAATCGCAACAACCCCGGCAACGGGCGCAACGGATCACCCATCAAGACAAGGTCACCCGCCTCGGCCGCGAGATCACTCCCGACTCCACCGAGCGCAAGCCCGACGGTCGCTGTCGCCAGCGCGGGAGCGTCGTTCACGCCGTCACCGACCATCGCCACTTTGTGTCCGGCCGCGATCAGTTCTTGGATCCGCTTGGCTTTGTCCGCCGGCAACAGTTCCGCTTGAACGTCGTCGATGCCGAGTTGCTCGGCGATGCGCGCCGCCGCTTCGGCGCGATCACCGGTCAGCATCACAAACTGACGGATGCCCCCATCTCGCAGTTCACGCAGGACAGCGTCCGTCTCCGACCGCGCCGCATCATGCAGTCCAATCGCGCCAAGCAGCGTTTGTTCGAGCGCGACCAGCAACACCGATTGGCCTTGTTGCTCCAACTCGCCGACTCGCTGTTCGAGTTCGGAAGGAATGTTGATGCGCTGCTCGGCCATTAGCCGACGATTGCCGATCGTGATCTGGGATTTCAAATTTGAGATTTCAGATTTCACATTCGACCAAATCCCAAGTTGCTCGCCCCGCACAGTCGCAACAACGCCTGCGCCGGGATGTGCCGTCAATTCATCCGCTCCGGTGATGACGCACTGCCGAGCTTCCGCTTCACGAACCAACACGCGCGCGATCGGATGCTCGCTCCGCTTCTCGGCAATCGCCGCGAGCCGCAAAAGGTCAGTCTCGTCAACGTCGCCCTCGTCAATGTAGCCCTCTCGTTCCGCGAGAGGATTCGCCGAACTCGCGGTTGACGCCGTTGCTAACTCAGAGCTTGATCGCGCGTTCGGCTGTTCGTCACGCGGAGCGTGACGGCTACGTTGGGCGGACGATGTCAACACGATGTCACCGACGGTCAGTTCGCCGCGGGTCAGCGTGCCGGTCTTGTCGAAGACGATCGTGTCGATCGACGCCAACCGTTCGAGCGCGACCGAACCCTTCACGACGACCCCCGCGCGAGCCAGCCAGGCCATCGCCGCCATCACCGCGCTCGGTGTTGCCAGAATCAAGGGGCACGGGCACGCCACGACCAGTACGCTCAAGGCCGGCAAGTATCCCGCCGACCACGATCCGGTCGCGATCCGCCAGCCAATCAATGTCAGCGCGGCGACTCCCAAAACGACCGGCAAGAACCAGCGAGCCAACCGATCAGCCGTTCGCTCCAACGATGCCTTGCGAGCTGTCGCTTGCCCAACCATCTCGACGATTTGAGCGAGCGTTGTTTGCTCACCAACGTGAGTCGCCGTGATTCGCAACGCTCCGAATTGATTGAGTGTCCCGGCGAAGACTTTGTCGCCGACCGCTTTGTCCGCCGGAAGACTTTCGCCCGTCAGAGCACTTTGGTCGACCGCCGATTGACCCGCCGCGACGACTCCGTCCACCGGGATCCGTTCGCCCGGTCGCACGACAACTGAGTCGCCGATGATGACTTGTTCGATCGGGACTTCTTGCTCGTCGTCACCGACGAGGACTCGCGCAGTGCGCGGGCACAACTGAAAGATGCGGCGAATCGCTCGCTGAGCACGATCGACCGTGTAGCCTTCGATGCTCTCGCCACACAACGCGATGAATACAACGAGCGCGGCAGTCTCGCTTTGTCCGAGCACAATCGCAGCCAAGCAGGCGATCGTCAGCGCGAGGTCCGCGCCGACTTTTCCCGCCAGCAGATTGTCGAGCGTCTGATACAGAATCCTCGCACCGCCCAGCACTGCGGCCAGCAATGCCAGACGGAATCCGAACAACGTCCGAGTCGCCAGCAGCTTCGTCCACCAATCGGCGTTCGTGGCGACAGTCGGCGAAGTGCCGGGCGTTCCCCAGACGATCCCCAGCGCGATGTCCGCGAGCAGCAGAACTCCGACAGCAGCGGTCAGCAGATAAATCGGAGCCGACCGATAATGAAAACTCTCCGCGCGGCCGACGGAATTGCTTCCGGCTTCGGGCAAGAATTCTCGCGGCGATTCAGGCGCGTAGTGCATCGCGACGGTCGGTCAAAAGTGTTTCAGAAATCGCCGCCGTGCGAAGAAATCCTTGGAGTGCGGCGGCTTGACGACGCCCTCCATTCATGAACCAAGAAGTTCGCCCACGACAAAAGACTGACGAACCGGGAGCTAACACTCGTTCGAGCGTTTCCTTCGTCATCGAACATCAATCGTTCTTGAATGGAGGGCGGTGTCGAGCCACCGCACTCCAGGTGATGTTACTGGTCACACTTAGCGCTTCACAGTTCCGACTCGGCCTCGAAGCAGTGCGATCACAATCACAACACGCGCGATCGGCACAATCAGTTCGGCCAGTAGTAGCAGGCACACTCCGTGTGCCGTCAATTGAATCCCCAGCCAGATTGACCAATCGGCACACGGAGTGTGCCTGCTACGAATTCCAGCGTCCGGGAGCACGTCCGCGATCATCGCTGTCGAGAAACGATTGCAACACGACTTGAGCCGCGACCTTGTCGAGCCGCTGCTTCTGCTTCTTGCGACTGACCTCCGCGTGTTGGAGATACAACTGGGCCATTGCCGACGAATAGCGTTCATCCCAAAACACGACCGGCAGCCCGCAGGCTTTCGCAGCCCATTCGCCGAACGCGCGAGCCTCGCGAGCTTTCGTCCCTTCGTCACCGCTCATGTGAACCGGCAGACCGACGACCAAGCCGACGGCTTGATACTCGGCAGCAATCTTCTTCAAGAACGCCGCGTCTTCGGCCTCGTTGCGTCGCGTGTAGTTTTCGAGCGGGCTGGCGATCGTTTGATCCGGCGTCGAGACCGCGACACCGAACCGCTTCGTGCCGTAGTCGAGTCCCAGCAGCGTGCCGCGTGTCGGGACAGAGGCGATGTCATTCACGATGCCGAGTTCCAAGGCTTGCTCAATTTCCAAAAGTGGCGAGACTGCGCCGACACTAACCCGAAGCGTCAGCGAGGGCGAGTGCTCCACCACGCTCCGAGGTCAGAGTCTCTTGAGCGTTCGCCCTCGCTGACGCTTCGAGTTTGGTCACGCTTCTAGCAATCCGAATGGCGAATCTCCATGCCCGAACTTGCGAGTGAATACGACGTCGTTGTGATCGGCACCGGCCCCGGTGGCGAGGGTGCCGCAATGCAAGCGATCAAGAATGGCCGCTCGGTGGCCGTGATTGAACGCGAGATGGCCGTCGGCGGCAACTGCACGCATCGCGGCACGATTCCCAGCAAGGCACTGCGGTACGCCATCTTTGAGATGGCAGCGGTTAACAACAACGTCCTGTTCCGCGAGCACGGTATCACGGCGAATTTCTTGATCCCGGACCTGCGCCGCCGAGCGAAATCGGTCATCGAGCAGCAAGTCAAAATGCGGACCACGTTCTACGACCGTAACGACATCCCGATCGTGCATGGGCAAGCGAAATTCATCGACGCCAACACGATCGAGGCGGTGGAAGAGGACGGCTCGCGCAGCATCGTTCGCGGTAAGTCGTTCGTCATCGCCACAGGAGCGCGGCCGTATCACCCACCGGAACTTGATTTCAAACACCCGCGCATCTTCGACAGCGACACGATCTTCAACGTCGATTTCCATGTGAAGTCGATCACGATTTACGGAGCGGGCATCATCGGCTGCGAATACGCCTCGATGTTCCGCAACCTCGAAATCAAAGTGAACCTCGTCAACACGCGAGATCGGCTGCTCGATTTTCTGGACGAGGAGATCGTCGATGCCCTGAGTTACCACCTGCGCGAGCGCGGGGTCATCATCCGGCATCGCGAGGAGTACGATCATGTCGAACCGTGCGACGACGGAGCAATCCTGCACCTCAAGTCGGGCAAGCAACTGAAGACCGACATCCTGCTGTGGGCCGCTGGCCGCACCGGGAATTCCGACGGACTCGGCTTGGAAGCGATTGGCATTCCGCCCGACAAACGCGGCAACATTCCAGTCAACGAGCACATGCAAACCGTCGTGCCGCACATCTACGCCGTCGGCGATGTCATCGGCCCACCCGCTCTGGCCAGCGCGGCGTACAACCAAGGCCGCTACGCCGCGACGCGGATTCTCGCCGGACAGTGCCGAATACAGGATTCCGGATCGGTTCCTTCGCTCGATATTCCCACCGGCATCTACACCAGCCCGGAGATCAGTTCGCTCGGCAAGACGGAACGTGAACTGACCGAAGCCAAGGTTCCCTACGAAGTCGGCCACGCGCACTTCAAGAGCATCGCTCGCGCGCAAATCACGGGACAAACCGTCGGGATGCTGAAGATCCTCTTCCACCGCGAGACGTTGGAAATCCTTGGCATTCACTGCTTCGGAGCCAACGCCAGCGAAATCATCCACATCGGCCAAGCGATCATGGCGCAGCCGAAGCCGAACAACTCCCTGATGTATTTCATCAACACGACCTTCAACTACCCGACGATGGCCGAGGCATACCGAGTCGCCGCGCTCAATGGCTACAACC